>JAIRMH010000241.1 GCA_031258835.1 Tannerella sp. | reverse complement strand
GCGTTTCGGAGTGCGGCTGGAGAAGGTGGTAAGTTTCACGGGATGATGGAGGCGCAATCGGAAGGCATCGCAGGATTGAAGGCTTCACTGGGGTCAGCATGGTCGGACATGTTAAACGATATCGGAAAATCACAGGAAGAGCTTATTGAAAAAGGCTTTAAATTAACGACTTCGCTTGTACGGAATTATGAAACAATCGGTAAAGCCATTATTTCGTTAATTGCGACTTATGGAGCATATAAGGCAGCTGTAGTTACCGCTTCGGTCGTCGAAAATATACGTCATCAGGTGGCTCTTGCACACACGGCTGGAATGACTAAAATGCAGGCTGTTATGGACGTTTTGAGAGCAAAAACAGCGGCTTTAAACAGAACCATGCTTGCTAATCCTTATGTGCTGATTGCAACGGCAGTTGTCGGGCTTGCGGCGGCGATCTGGTCGCTGTCGGGCAATGCAAGCGAAGCGGAAAAAGCGCAGAAACGTTTAAATGATTCGGTGAAAGAATTTGAGACAGGCGCAAATTCCGAAATTCGACAGTTAGCGCGGTTAAAAGGAGAATTGGACGGAACGAAAGAGGGTACAAAAGAGTATGAGGAAATTAAAGAAAAAATCGTTAAAAACTATGGGAAGTACAGGGACGGACTTGATGACGAAATAACGCGAGTCGGATTGCTAAAAACCACTTACGACGAACTGACAAAGGCGATACGTAAATCCTTTGGACAGCGTCAGTATGATAAATTCATGCAGGAACAGACGGCAGGTCTTGATATGAATATTACGGACAATTTGACGAAAATTCAGGACAGACTGATTAAAAAAATGGGAGATGAAAAAGGATCAAAGGTTTATGTCGAAATTCGGGACGCAATATTGGGAGGTACAGATTTGTAGGGGCGGGTTTGAAACCCGCCCCTACAGTTCCGGTTATGAAATCATTGAAGGACTGTCGCAAGACGCGATGGACGCACTAAATGAAATTGCGGGAAAAGAAGGCGGGGCATTTGATTATGTAGACAGGAAAATCGAAAATTATATAAAAAATATTAGAGATGCGCAAACTTTAACTGACAAATTAGATATAAAGGCGCGTACACGTTTTGGAATAGAAGATGGAAAGGGTATTAAAGAGCAAAATCCGGACGATGAAAATGACACGGAAGAAACGCCCGAAGAAACTGAAAACAAGTCATATTGGGATGCCAAACAAAAAGAAGCGAAAGCAAAGTTGGAGGCTCTCAGCACTTTGAAGAAGGGGACGGATGAATGGAATAAATATACGGCTGAGATATTAGCTGCGCAGAAGGAAATTGACAAATATAATTTGGGTAAAGATGATAAACCGGCAAATGATAAAGGGAAAAAAGATGCGCAGGAACAGGCAGATTTGCAGACTAAAATCGCTAATAATGAAGCAAAAAACGCATTGGAAGCCCGAAAAACCGAGTTGGAAAATCAACAAAAACTGTTGGACATCGAACAGGACGGGTTCGATAAACGCGAAAAACAAATTGCGTTAAACCGTCAAAAAGAACTGCTTGCAATTGACAGGTATGCACAGGAACTTGTCGAAAAACAGCAACAGGCGGAACGCCTTCAATGGGAAAAAGCCGGCAAGAAAGGTTTTTTTGAACCGACAACAAAATCGGTATTGCAACTTCCACGCGAGCAGAAAAACGAATTGATAAAACAGGAAAGTATCCTGAACAAAACTCAGGCATCGGAAACAGAGCAACTGTTTAAAGAACAGTTAGAAAAATATAAAACATTTGCACAACGTCGATTGGATATTGAAAAACAGTACAGTGACGAAATCGCCGGATTGCGCAAATCCGGGGCATCGGAGGAAAATATCGCCATTGCAGAGCAAAATCAATCCGACGCACTTGTTGCTTTAGATGAGGAATTTGCGCAAAAAGAGGAAACGTTTCAAAGTCTTATGATGCGCATCGGCTATATGTCGCTGGTGCAACTTGAAAAGTCTTTGAAAGCCGCTAAAATGGCTTTGAAAGAGAGCGAAGCGACCGGAACAAACGACAAACAAACAGCAGTATTACGGGCGACGGTCAAACGATTACAAGAGGAAATCAAAGCCGTAAAAGCCGAAAACGAGGCAAAGAGCGAACTCACCAATACCGAAAAATGGGAAAAGACGTCGAGCTCAATCCGAAAGTGTAAAAAGGAAATCGACAGTATCGCTGGTTCAATGGACTTTTTAGACGAATCGACGAAGGCGGCATTACAGACGGCGTTGAATATTGCCGACGGCGCAATTGCAATGATTGACGGAATAAAAACCGTTGCAGACATGGCGGGGAAAAGTATTTCGGCAGTCGAAAAAGCATCGGTTATTCTTGCTATCATTGGAGCGGCTGTTCAAGTTATAACCGCCATATTTAATATGGCGTCGGCAGCGGAGGAGCGTCATCAGGAGACGCTGGCGGAAGTTGCCGGGAATAAGTTGGCATTTCAAAGACAGTACAACTTGCTGTTACTTGAACAGAACCTCTTATTGGAAGAGGCAAGTACAATATTCGGCGAGAAACAAATTGAAAAAGCGGCTAACGCATTGAAAGTGTATCAGGATGCAATAGAGCTGTTCAAGCAGGAATTGAAAGGCGGGAATCCGGACGAACAGTCGTTTAAGGTCTTTCTCAAAACGACTTCATATGAAAAAGAATTGGACGCGTATAATCAGGGCATCGGAGCCTTAAACTCTATAACAGTCAAAACCGGTCACAAAAAAACCGGACTGTTCGGATGGGGAGAAGGGCGCGACATATATACAAGTATTTTAGATGTTTACGGAAAAGATAAGTTACTGAATCCCGACGGTTCTCTTAATATTGATATGGCACAGACAATACTCGACACGCAAACTTTGAGCGACGAAAACAGAGAACTGTTACAGTCATTGATTGATATTCAGGAACAGGCAGAAGCTGCGCGGGAAGCTTTACGTGACTATCTTCATGAAACTTTTGGTATACTGGGCGAAGATATAATGGATTCAATTGTCGCCTCAATTCAGGATAAGGGCGTTAACGCATGGGAGGCTTTTGGCGATGCCGGTGCAGAGGTGATTGAAAATCTGGGACGACAACTTGCTTATGAACTGTTTTTTGCTGACAAATTCGCCAAATTGCAGGATGATTTGGCGGCAATATATGATAAAACAAATAATCCGGAAGATATTGCCCGCCGGCAAATGGAGCTTGTCGGCAAGTTCTACGAAGAGATTGAAGGCGATATGGACGCCGCACAGTCGTTTATGGAGAATTGGCAGAAAAGGGCGTCGGAATATGGTTTTGACCTCTGGCAATCCGAAGGAAACACCCAGTCCGGAAAAGCGGGAGCGTTCAGTACGATGACGCAGGAACAGGGAACAAAACTTGAGGGACTGTTTACTTCTGTACAGATGCACACGGCGAACATTGACGGTCTGTTATCGGACATCGGAGCGGCGATGTATTCCGCTTCCGATACCCTTGTCCGTATTGAGGAAAATACCGAATTTTGCCGTAAACTGGAAAAATTGGACAATATCGCTTCTGATATTGCCATAATAAAACGGGATGGTTTAAAAATGAAATAATTAAATGATTTTAAAAAGACTTTAAGATTTTTAAGACTTTAAGACTTTAAGACTTTAAGACTATAAGAAGATGAAAACACGTAAAAGAAAACAGGAAATAACGGTCGGCGGCAATCTTCCCCGTCCGGGACAGGCGGGCGCTAGAACAATAGTTCTGACACAGGCGCAACGGTTCAATATAGATATGGAGACATACATGGCTGCCATTCGCGGAGCGGAAAACGTGGATTATTCGCGACGTGTGAAATTGTATGACCTTTACAGTGAGGTACTGATGGATGCGCATCTTTCGTCGGTTATTAATAAACGAAAAAGTGTGATACTGTTCACCCCGATAGTGTTTAAACGGAATGGGGTTCCGGACGACAGTATTAACGAACAGATACGGTCGCCATGGTTCATCAGATTTCTTTCGGATGTCTGGGACGCTCAATGTTGGGGATTCTCCCTGTTCCAATTCTATACTGAGGGCGAATGGCTCAATTACAGCCTTATACCTCGCAAGCATGTTGACCCTGTCAAACGGTTGATCATGCACCGGCAAACGGATATAAACGGTGAAAGTTGGGA
>JAIRMH010000195.1 GCA_031258835.1 Tannerella sp. | reverse complement strand
AACAAGATAACTGCAGATAGCACAAGAAACATCTTTAATTTCATATTTTTTCCTGATTTTATAATCCTTTCTAACTTAATAGAAGTGCAAAGATAAACATTTTTAGGCTACAATACAAAATCGAAATAAAATTTTAGGCAATTGTAGATTCAACATAACATTCTATTTCCTCATCTAATCCGATTTACCGGGGCCACACTTTCCATGTTTACACAGACAGTTGCCATCAATTGCTCTATGTGTAATATAAGATATTTTTTCTTTATTCTCACTATTTTCCCGGATATATTCTTCATCGAGCCTGTCAGTATTTCCACCTCTTCGCCTGTGCATAACACTTTACCGATCGTTTCCTCAATAAACATTCTTATCATATCGATTTCTTTCTGGCGTATTATAGCCGGCTTCCCATCGTAAAATACAATTTTAACGACGCCGTTAATTTTACACAAACGAAAAATCTCTGTCGCATTACATTTTACGAAAATGTAAGAATTAAACAACGGCATATCGATCATCTTAACACGATCGGACCATACGCGCGGCGAACGGTGCAGAGGGAGATAACATTCAACGCCATTCTGTTCCAGTTTTTCCTTCACGCGTTTTTCCGCCCGCGGCGAAGTATACAATGCATACCAATTAAGATTAACCGGATATACGGCTCCGTTTACCGCATTTGATATTGTAAGTTTTTTTATTTCTGTCATTTCTCCATGTTATTTAACAGCATCAAAACATCGGAGGGCACATCTGTTGTTACAAAATCGGCTCCATGTTCAATCATTTCTTTTATGAGAGCAGGGTCATTCAGCGTCCAGACATTAATGCCAAGGCTAAGTTCTTTTGCCTCTTTGAACCACTTCGGATTTTTCCGCATTACGCCATAATGATAGTCAAGCCCGGCAAACCCCAGATCTTTAAGTTGTCGGGGCGAGAGATCGCCGTTAAGATAATAAACCGGAATTTCCGGTGCCAGACGTATAAATTCTTTTCCGGCGTCAATACTGAAAGTAATAAACTCCGTTCTGTCAACCAACCTCTTTTCCCGTACCATTTCTATTGAACGGCGCGCCGCCTCACGACTAAGCTCCGGCGTATGCTGCGGCTTAAGTTCAAAGATGAGCTTTATATCCGAATCGCTATGACGCGCCATTTCGAGAAATTCGCGTAAGGTAGGAATACATTCTCCGTTGGATAGTTTCAAATCTTTAAAATAAGAATACGGCGTTTCATGAATGTTTATTCCTCGAACAATATGATCGTGAGACAGAATAAGGACGCTATCCGCCGTCATTTGCACATCAAACTCGGAACCATAAACTCCTACTTCGGCTGCACGTTCAAATGAGCGAATCGAATTTTGAGCCGAACCATATGTTTGCCAATAACCACGGTGAGCTATCACTTTCGGAACATCCTGCGCCAATAACGGAAAAGTAAACAGAATCGTTAAAAGTGTAGATTTAATCTTGTCCATTTTATTGTTTTTATTTAATTTGTTTTGCAAAAGATATTTGTCGATTATATAATGTTTTCCTTATCTCAAATCAATAATCTCCACATCCGGATATTTACTTTTCGGGAACGTGAACAGATCATCGGGAGGAGAATCCTTTTTCAGTTCTTTCACATGGATGACGTTTCGCATATCGTTACGCATCGTTACAACTAATTTCACAGGTAATGAGGCGTTTTTTTCTATCTGTATTTCAATCTTCTCGATATCGTCTTTTTTCTTCGGAATCAATGCGACATCGTAAGCCATTTTTGCATTGGCGGAAGTACTTTCTCCAATGTACGAAACATTAAAATCTTCCTGATAATCCTGCAATAAAATCATCGGATTGAGGAATCTAAGGTCGCTTCCGGAAGGAGTATTAATATTAACTTCTCCGGTTCGCGGCATATATGTCCATTGTGTAGCGCCATCAAACCATGTCGTCAGATCCGGAGTCGTCAAAACAAACTTATTATCTTTCATCACAATCGTTCCTTCAAAACTTTCGGAAATGCCGTTTTTATCCGAATGAACATGAGCCGTAAATTTTACCGCCATGCCTTCCCATTCTTTATATACCTGTGATGTCTTTCCAATAATAGCTTTGGCATCAACCGTTTGTGCCGACGTATTAAGCGATAATACAACAAACGCTATTATGGCAAACATTGCATGGCATGATATCTCTTTCATAAATGTGTTTTTATCATTGATTGTTTACGTCTCAATTGTTTTGTACCATATTAAGTATTTTTTCGAGTGCATATTCGTCGGTAATAAGCACTTGCCGTTTATTGCCTTCGAACGGCCCTACAACACTTGCCGCTTCAAGCTGGTCCATCAGACGTCCGGCACGATTATACCCGATTGCAAACTTCCGCTGTATAAGAGATGTTGAACCCTGTTGCTGCAAGACGATAAGACGGGCTGCTTCTTCGAAAAGAGGATCGTAGTTCGACAGGTCTACGGCATTTCCGTCTCCTGCCCTCCCTTCGTCCAGGACTTCCGGCAATTTGTAAGCAGTCTCAAAGCCGGTCTGGTCGCCTATATATTTAACTATACTTTCAATCTCGTCCGTACCGACCAGCGCACATTGCACACGGAGCATATCATTTCCCTGCGAGAACAGCAAATCTCCGCGTCCGACCAGTTTATTTGCGCCCGGAGAATCAAGTATTGTTCGCGAATCGATCATCGACGACACTTTAAACGCCACACGCGCCGGGAAGTTGGCCTTTATCGTACCCGTAATAATATTGGTCGAAGGACGTTGTGTTGCAATGATCATGTGTATGCCTACCGCACGGGCTTTCTGTGCAATACGGGCGATCGGCATTTCGATTTCTTTGCCGGCAGTCATGATCAGATCGCCGAACTCATCAATCACCACTAC
>JAIRMH010000113.1 GCA_031258835.1 Tannerella sp. | reverse complement strand
TCGTCCGACCTGGGCCGTCAGGCGAACGTCTACGTCCGCTATGTCAACCGGCACGGAAAAGAAGGCCCGGCCGGCCCGGTCGAAACGTTCTTCATCATTTAGCGCCTGCCCTTTCGCGTTGGAACAGATGCGGGTATGCAAAATAGTTTGTCCGAGTGCGCCATATCCGCAAGCGGGCAGCCGATAATCGAATTATGGATTTTTTTTTAAGTAGTAAATACTTTTCGTGCGTCTTATCCAAAAAGACGAAGACGAAGCATGGAACAAATGGATCATTTAATTATTCAATATCTTACCGGGGAGATTTCTTCGGAAGAACGGAGATCCTTATTGAGCTGGTTGGAAACCAGCGGAGAACACCGGGAGTACTTTCGGTCGTTGAAAGACGCTTATGATCTGGGGCGGCTGGAGTTTGATATGAAAGACAGCCGGATGGAATCACAATGGAATAAGTTTGTACGAATGGTTCCGGAAGCGGATATTGCCGGAAAATGGAGATTATTAGGTTTCTCCTTTTTACGTTATGCCGCAGCATTCATTCTGGGGATATTATCTCTTTATATGATATACCATTTGGGCGGTAAACGACCGGGTGAAATGATTGCAGATACCAGGATGGAAACAGGTATCGGCGATAAATCAAAGATTATGTTGCCTGACGGATCCGTCGTTTGGGTAAATTCCTGCACCTCGGTTGCCTATGGCGATATGAAAAGGGGGGGAGAACGTACCGTTTATTTGCAGGGGGAAGCTTATTTTGAGGTGAAAACGGATAAGCGCCGTCCTTTTTTGGTGCGGACGGACGCCTTGACATACCGTGTGACCGGAACCTCGTTCAACGTTTATTCTTTTGAAGATGAAGAAAACACCTCCGTAGCCCTTTTGGAAGGAGCGGTAATGGTAGAATATGATAACCGCTCCTATACGCTTTCCCCGGGAGAACGGTTTACTTATAATAAAGTCACAGGCGATTTTATCGTAGAAAATGCGGATGTTGATCTTTTATCATCCTGGCGCCGGGGCGAATTTGTGTTTGACGGTATGACTTTCGACGAACTGGTGAACCGTCTGGAACGACTGTATAATGTGAAGTTCATATTTGAAAACGAAAGCATCCGCAAAGAATCGTTTGGTGGAACGCTGAGGGATTACGATTCATTGGAAACGATTATGAAAGTGATAAAAACGAGTATTCCGATCAAGTACAGGATCGAAGAAAACCGGGTCTTTATACAATGAAATGACGATGTGGAACTTTAATCAAGTAAGGAGGACAGCCTATGATATAATATGAAATAACCGAAAAAAAAAACCGGGAAAAGGTGACGCTTTATCCCGGTCGCAAAATCAAACAACAAAAAAAACTATTGTTCAATTAAAATCGCAAATACAAAGATATGAAAAATTTGTTTCAAATCAAAAGGAACGACCTTTTGATAATTAAAAAATTAGGAATACAAATGAGGCTTATAGCAATACTGTTATTTTCAGCGACATTATGTTTACAGGCAAACGTGACATATTCGCAAAATACAAAAGTTAACCTTGATCTTGAAAATGCTACATTTACAGATATTTTCAGGGAAATAGAAAAACAGTCGGACTACCGTTTTTTCTACAATAATACGGTATTAAATGCTACTGTTAAATTAAATCTCAGGACAGGCGAAAAAGAACTTTCAGGAGTGCTGGATCAATTGTTCGATAATACCAATATGAGCTATCAATTGGTGGATAAGTATATTGTCATTACACATAAAAATGAAGCGCTACCGCCGGGTTTGTTACAAACGCCGGATAAAAAACAGGTAACCGGGATCGTTCTGGATGAATCGGGAGATCCTGTTATCGGAGCAAATGTGATCGAAAAAAATACAACGAATGGAATCACAACGAGTGCAGACGGTAGATTTTCTCTGAATGTCGGGGAAAATGCAGTTTTACAAATTTCTTATATAGGATATGTTACACAGGAAATCGCGGTCGGAAACCGGAATTATCTTAGTATCACATTGAGGGAAGATTTACAAAAGTTGGAGGAAGTGGTTATTGTAGGTTATGGTACCCAGAAAAGAGGACTGGTGACCGGTTCCCTTTCGGTAACGGGTGGTGATGAGATTAGTCAAAGTAAAACGCAGAATCTGAGTTTGTCGCTGCAGGGCCGACTGCCCGGCGTTGTGATAAGCAACCGTACCGGTGAACCAGGAGCGGAATTTACTTCAGTGAATATCCGGGGAAGAAGCACAACCGGCAATAATGACCCCCTTATTCTCGTGGACGGTATCGCAAATCGCGGTTCGCTGGACAGAATTAATCCGAACGATATTGAAAGCGTTACCGTGCTTAAGGACGCCTCCGCAGCGATATACGGTTCGCGCTCGGCGAACGGGGTGATCCTTGTTACGACAAAGCGCGGTAAAGAGGGGAAACCGATGATCAATTATTCCTGCAATGTCGGCCTGCAGGCGCCTACCCGTCTTCCCGAACTGGCCGACGCTGCAACTTACGCGCAAGTACTTAATGAGATAGAAACATTCGCAGGACGCCCGGCACGCTATACCGATAATGAAATACAAAAGTTCAGGGACGGCTCCGATCCGATTCACTATCCGAATACGGACTGGTTTAGTGAAACGCTGCGGAAAACGGCTTTGCAACAGCGGCACAACGTTTCTATCCGGGGAGCTAACGACCGGATCGCCTATTATTTAGGCGGAGGATTTTCGCACCAGGATGCGATCTATAAAAACAGTTCAACCTATTTCAAGCAATATGATATTCGTTCAAACATAGATGCCAAGATTACGAAAAATTTCAATTTGTCGCTGGATTTATCGGGACGTATGGAAGATCAGCATTTTTCGGGATCGAATGCCACCGATATATTCTGGATATTGACACGTAGCTTTCCGACTGCATTGGCGCGTTATCCGAACGGTTTACCGACCTATGGGACGAATGATGGAAATCCCGTTACGATGGTGAATGATGAAACCGGATACCGGAACTACAAGAAGAGTATCTTCAACAGTACGATAACGGCCAGGGTGGACTTGCCGTGGATTACACAGGGACTTTCTGTGGATGGTTATATGGCATTTGATAAAGTGGGCGATGATCGCAAAGAATGGTATACCCCTACGTATTATTATGAGTGGGATGAAGCGACCGACACTTATGAGAAACTGGTATATGCAAGAAGGTTAAAAGCTTCTCTGAGGCAGGAATACCAACCGAGTACGAACCTTACGCTCCATGCGAAGATGGTTTATAACAGGACTTTTGCATCACACAGTGTGGATGCGATGGTCGGCATCGAGCAGAACGAGTACAAAGGACATAATTATGGAGGTTCCCGTAATAATTACCTCTCGACAGCCATTGATCAGCTATTTGCCGGAAGCTCCAATAAGGAGGATATAGATAACTTCGGAAGCGCCTATGAACAGGCGAGAAGAAGTCTTTTCGGCCGTTTCGCTTATGATTATGCCGGGAAATATATGGCACAGTTTAATTTCCGCTATGACGGTTCCTATATTTTTGCCTCCGGCGAACGATGGGGTTTTTTTCCCGGCGTTTCTCTGGGGTGGAGATTATCGGAAGAGCATTTCCTGAAAGAAAAAGTTTCCTGGCTCAATAACCTGAAATTACGTTTGTCGTATGGCCAGCAGGGTAACGATAATGTGGATGCGTTCCAGTACCTGTTGAAGTATGCAATGGGAAGGAATTATGTCTTCGGAAACAAGGATGTGGAGGGCGTTTACCCGGAAGGATTACCTAACGAAGCCATTACATGGGAGGTGGCGAATACTTACAATATAGGGCTCGACGGAATGTTATGGAAAGGAAAACTCGGATTTGAGATAGATCTGTTCAGAACTGTCAGATCCAATATTCTGACTTCCCGGGATGCTTCTATGCCGCAATATACGGGACTAATCACTCTCCCGCAGGAAAATATCGGTAAAGTGCAGAATCAAGGTCTTGAATTTTTACTCACTCATTACAGTAAGCTCGGCCAGGGGTGGGGCCTTAACCTGTCGGGAAATTTCCTGTATGCCCGTAATAAGGTGATATATATAGACGAAACGCCATGGGGAGAAGGTTATGATTATATGAAAGCGGAAGGAAAACCGCTGGGTACCGACCTCTATTATCATGCGATCGGCATTTATCGAACCCCGGAGGATCTTGACAAATATCCCGGTATTGCCGGAGCCGGCCTTGGCGACCTCATCTACGAGGATGTGGATGGGAACGGCGTTATTGACGGTATGGACCGCGTAAGGGCTAACCTGATGCATTTCCCGGAAATTGTTTTCGGCCTTAATATAGGCCTCGACTGGAAAGGTTTTGATCTCAGTATGTTGCTTCAGGGACAGGGTCGTGCGCAACAACTTGTCCACATGAGGATCGACCATACGGGAAATGCGTTCAAGGAAAGAACGGATAATCGCTGGACCCCGGATAATATCAATGGAACCATGCCGCGGGTAGAGTCTATTACCTCTACGTCCGCCGAATCGGATTTCTGGATGAAAAACGCCTCATTCCTCAGGCTTAAAAATCTGGAAATAGGCTATACACTGCCCCGGACCCTGTCCGATAAACTGAAAATATCGAATGCACGTATCTACCTGAACGGTTATAATCTGTTTACTTTCGACAAACTCAAAGTGATGGATCCCGAATCCGATCAACCCGGCGCTAATTATTATCCGCAGATGAAAATATTTAATACCGGAATAAGTCTCACTTTTTAAAAATACCGGAAAAATGAAAAAGAATTTATTTATAAGTATATTGCTTGTTAGCTTTGTTTTTTATAGCTGTAATGATGATTTTCTGGATAGAAAACCATTGGATAAAATCACGGAAGAAGATGTGTTTAATAACGACGACCTTCTTACAGCTTATGTGAATGCCTGTTATCATACGATTCCAGGCGGATATGATTTTGTCATGCTCTCTTCCATGACGGATGAAACGCACAACCGTCACGGATATGCTCCTAATTCCTTCAGACAAGGAGGACTGACGTCTGATAATGTAACAGATAATAACTGGGGATGGTTCAATTCTTTCAATTACTGGAGCAGTGCGTATGAATATATCCGAAATATCAATGTTTTTTTCGATAAAATAGAGTCAGGAAGCATCTCCGAAAATCTTAAAAGAAGGCTCTCCGGTGAGATGAAGTTTCTCAGGGCATACACCTATGCGAGCCTTATATGGAGATTTGGCGGCGTACCCATCATTACGCATGTTTATACGCTTGGTGAACCGGATTATTCACTTGGGAGAAATACATACGATGAATGTGTTGAGTATATACTCCGGGAACTGGAGGACGCGATCACCCTGTTACCGGATAAGATGGAAGGCGATGATCTGGGACGTGCGTCAGCCGATGCATGTAAGGCGCTTCGTTCCAGGGTCTGTTTGTATTGGGCAAGCCCATTAGTGAATACGGGTAACGACCCTGCCAGATGGGAAAAAGTCAGGGATGCAAGTAAAGAGGTCATGGAATTGGCCCGTTATTCCCTTTCTGAAAACTACAATGATATTTTTCTGAAGGCGTCAGAAAACGAAGAAGTTCTGTTTTGCCGTCTGTATACAAAGGCGAACGGGCATAGCATGATGTCAACCAATACGGCAAATGGCTATGGGGGTAATGGAGGTAATTGCCCGTTGCAGAATCTTGTGGATGATTATGAAATGAAGGCGACCGGCCTCAAACCATTGGAAACCGGATCGGGATATGATCCGGCAGATCCTTATGCAGGACGCGATCCGCGCTTTTATTATACGGTGCTTTACAATGGTGCCGAATTTAAAGGCCGTGCCATTGAAGTCTTCACGCCAAACGGAAAAGATTCGGAGCAAGGTGACGGAGGCTGGAACTGCAGTCAAACGGGATATTATATGCGCAAATTTTTGGATGAGAATCAGTTGTTGAGCGAAGCTAATACGATGCCTTATGTTTATTTCAGGTTAAGCGAATTTTATCTCAATTATGCGGAAGCGCAATATCACCTGGGGGATGAAGCGCAATGCCGGTGGGCTATTAATCGAATACGCGGACGTAAGGATGTGGAAATGCCTGAAATACCTGATACTGTTTCAGGACAAGACTTGCTTCGGAAAGTGTATCTGGAACGAAGGATAGAACTGGCGCTGGAGGGACACCGGTATTTTGACTTGCGCAGATGGAAACTTGCCGCCACGTATGATGGCGCGGATGCGATGGGAGTTGCAGTCGTGAAGACGGACGATAATACTTTTACGTATGATTTCAATAAAGTAGTATTGAAAACCGATTATAAGGAACAGTATGATTGGTTGCCGATTCCACGCGGGGAAATTGTGAAGAGTAAACAGACGCTTAAACAGAATCCGGGTTATGATTAATATTCTCGAGATCCGGCTCCCGATCAGGAGCCGGATCTCTATTAAATACACCGGATTATGAATTGACTACAGGTTACACAACTAAATAAAATCGAATGAAAACCAGAATTTATATTACCATATTGATCTGCTTGTTTTTTGTTATTAGTATTTATGACGGATCTGCTCAGGCTTCTTTGGAGAAAGGTTTTATAAACCCTCCGTCCTCGGCAAAAGCCCGTACCTGGTGGCACTGGCTCAATGGGAACGTCACGAGAGAAGGCATTACGACCGATCTGGAAGCAATGAAACGGATCGGCATCCAGGAAGCGCAAATTTTTAATGTGGACGTGGGTTATCCCGATGGATCCATTGATTATTTAAGTCCTGAATGGCTGGAACTCTTCAGGTTTGCTGCCTTGGAGGCAAAGCGTTTCGGACTTGAGCTTGGATTCCATAATGGACCGGGTTGGTCTGCAACCGGTGGTCCGTGGGTTACACCCGAATATTCCATGCAAACAGTGGTTTATAGTGAAACGGTTTGCGAAGGGGGGAAAAAAATGACGGCTCAATTGGTTCAGCCGGATTCCCGGCTTGATTATTACAGGGATATTGCCGTATTAGCTTTTCCCAAACCGAAACGTAATATAAGGATAAACGATCTTGAATTTAAAAGCTTGTCCGGTCATACTTTCCGCAATCATCTGGAACCTGATACGAAACCGGTCGACCCGTCGGCTGTGATACGGAGAAATGATGTCATTGACCTGACTCCTGTGATGTCTGCGGATGGCCTGTTGGAATGGGATGTCCCGGATGGGGAATGGATTGTTTTGCGGCTGGGCCATACTTCAACCGGTGTTAAAAACCGTCCTGCAGATAGAAGCGGGCGAGGGCTGGAATGTGATAAGATGAACAGAAAGGCCGTCGACGCGTACTGGGAAAAAGGAATTATTCCGATTATAGAAAGGCTGGGGGAACTTGTCGGACCTGTCCTGACAAATTGCCTTGTTGATAGCTACGAAGTGGGAAATACAAACTGGACGCCCGGCTTTGAGAAAGAATTTAAACGGCTCAGAGGTTATGATTGTATATCTTATCTGCCTGCATTGGCTGGATATTATGTGGATGGCGGTGAAATAACCGAACGGTTTCTTTGGGATTTCAGGTTGACGATCGGAGATTTGATATCAGAAAATTATTATACTTATTTTAGTGAACTTTGTCATAAATATGGCATGAAGTTCTCGGTAGAACCTTATTGGGGTCCCTATAACAGTATGCAGGCCGGTGAAACGGGAGATATCGTTATGTGTGAATTCTGGACCGGAGATCTGACTTTTTTTTCATCTCCCAGGATTGCAGCTTCCATCGCCCACCTGAATGGGAATCCGATTGTAGGAGCAGAAGCGTTTACCGGATCCGGGAATTGGTTGAAGCATCCGGCTTCTATCAAAGAAAGGGGTGACAGGGTATGGACGGAAGGGGTGAATCGTTTTATTTATCATACCTATGCCCATCAACCGTGGAATGTGGCGCCGGGGGTTACTTTCGGCAATTTCGGATTTGAACTGAACCGCATGAATACCTGGTGGGAACAGGCGAAACCGTATATGGATTATATAGCACGGTCGCAGTATTTGCTTCAACAAGGCAGAAATGTTGCGGATGTATTGGTTTTTACAGGCGAATCATCTCCCAATGACGCATTTCTCATTCCCGGGATCCGGACGCTGGGGTATGATTATGATTTGATCGGTCCGAACAAAATAGCGTCGTTGACTGTAAAAAACGGGATGATTTGTACGCCTGCCGGTGGCAAATATCGGGTATTGTCGCTTCCCGAAACAAACAGGATAACCCCCGAACTGCTAATTAAAGTCGGGGACTTGGCTAAAAACGGGGCTTTGATCATCGGTTCCAGACCGTCCCAATCTCCAAGCCTGCGACAATATCCGCAATGTGATCATCAGGTGATCCGATTAGCCGAAGAGTTATGGGATTCAGGCCTGATAAAAGACCGTTCTGTTACGGATGTACTCAAGGAAGATTATTTTACGCCTGATTTTTCGTATGAAACGAAAACTGCCGAAGAATTGCATTATATACATCGAATGACGGAGGATACGGATATTTATTTTGTAGCTAACTCCCAGAAAGGAAGTCATGAGAAAATGTGCCGTTTTCGTGTTGCCGGTAAACAGCCGGAATTTTGGGATTCCGAAACGGGCGAAATCAGGGATGTTGTTGTATGGAGAGAGAATGGCGATAGAACGACAAGTATCCCTATCCGGTTCAACTCTGAGGGGTCTGTTTTTGTCATATTCCGAAAGCCGGTCACCACTTCCGAACATCTTGTCAAAACAATCATGGAGATTAAAAGTCCCAAAGAAAAACCTGCGGACTTGAAAATTATAAAAGCCGAATATGGGATTTTTCTTCCGAATGGAGTAGCTGATGCCACAAAGAGTGTGGCCGAAAATGTTCGCGACGGCAAACTTAATGTACATGCAGGATCTCATATCGCCGGTGTAGATCCTGCCGAAGGATATATCAAAGAACTTCGTATCGAATATGAGGAAAAAGGACAACGCCGGGAAGTGCAGGCTCTTGAAGGGGAACTGGTAAATATAGGGACAGGCGCCGGCGATTTGAAGATATTAAAAGCTATCTATGGCAAATTTGAGAAAGGAAGTCTTGATATTCCATCTGTTTATCCCGTATATGACATTACCGGAAAAATTACATCCATGATTTTATCAGGTATTTTAGAAATTCCTGTGAATGACGGATTAGTTCCCGGTATATCGGATCAGGGACGAATGAAGGAATTACGAATCACTTATATAGCCGGAGGCGGAACTTATAGAAAGACTGTTTCCGAAGGCCATTATCTTGATTTATCGCTGGATACGCCTGATCCTGAAATTGTTTTGGAAAGTGGCAAGGTAAAATGGATGACGCCCTGTCCGGGTAAAATGACTTATACCACCTCTTTGGGAAAGACAAAAACGGTTCGGGTGAAATCCGTACCCGAAGCGGTTGAATTGACAGGATCCTGGGAGGTAAGTTTTCCGAATCATCAGGGAACGGCTGAAAAAACAATATTTGACCCATTGATATCCTGGCCGGCTTCATCGGATGAAAACATTCGCTACTTTTCGGGAACGGCAACGTACAGAAAACAGTTTACCCTCCCGGAAAATTTAATTACAAAGGAGTATTCACTGGAGTTAGATCTGGGCAATGTACAAGTGATGGCAGAAATATTTGTGAATGGAAAGCACCTCGGAGTCTTATGGAGATCTCCTTTCAGAGTTGATCTGGATCACTTTGTACATGCAGGAGTCAATGATCTTGAAGTAAGAATTACGAATCTTTGGCCTAACCGGTTGATAGGAGATGAACGCTTGCCGGAAGATTACGAATGTGATGACAGACGTATAAAGAAATGGCCGGAATGGCTTGTGAATCAAACGGAACGTCCTTCGGAACGTGTAACTTTCACCACCTGGAAATATTGGGATAAAGATTCACCCTTACAACCTTCGGGTTTGATAGGCCCTGTAATCATACGCCCTTATGTACATAAAATATTAAAATAGTCGCTAAAATCAAACGGACAGTGATGATTAAATGATGTATCCGAACTTTATTGCAGTCATTATTTTTTTCATATTACTCGCAGGAAACATGGTTTTTTTTTTGAAGAAATTTACGAGATGTACTAAAAAAAGAATGGTTGTCTCACGACAACCACAATCTTCATTGTTAACCTTAAATCTAATACCATGAAAAACACTCTGCAAAGATAAGGCATTATATGCTCTCCAACATAATTTTTAAGCATAAAAAAACATAAAACAATCAAAAGAATGATAAGAGGACGATTAAACCCCGTCAGATAAGCGTAAATAAGTACATAAAAAGATGCCCATTCATCAATAGCGATTGCCTATTATTTACAGTAGCATACTTTTTGCGTCACCACTCAAATCTTTTTATTTTTCTTCATCGATAACAAAGTGTTTTTCCAACATTTCTCTTTGTTTTTCAAAAAACATA
>JAIRMH010000111.1 GCA_031258835.1 Tannerella sp. | reverse complement strand
ATTGCAGGGCGGGTCTATTATGCACGGCTGGACAAACGACGAAAAAATAATGATTACCTGCTGTAATGACGGCACTCGTCCGGTAATCTTTAAATTGGAACGTATTGACGAATAATTATGAAGACAAAGAAAAGATACCATGTACGTGGGACAAATCATTAATGTATGGGTTAAATGAAAAAGAAATGCAAAAACATTCGGTGCAAGGGTTTTTTACATGATTTGTAACTGTCAAAGTGACAGTACAATAAAAAATATTTTTGGTAAAAAGAAAAAAAAGTGTATGCAATTCGATAAAAATACTTAACTTTGCGGCATAATTTATTGAATAATAATGACAGAAACAGGAACGTATCACTCATATCCGGCAACAAGCCGACAACACCCCGGGCTACATCGCTTATACCCGGGACTACATCGTTTATTCCCGGGACTGTGCCGTTTATACCCGGGACTGCGTCATTCGTTCCAAGTCGCAAACCGTTTCATAAGCAAGTTAATAACCTTAAATAGTCGTCCCTTAAATAATGGAATTTTACAGCCGGATTAAAATTCCCGATAAAGGAAAACCATCCCAAAGCAGGAAAATATTTTTGAGCCAAAAAGACAACAACTTCTTCCAGTTGTTCATTTTCTTCTTGAAATTGAAGGCGGCGGCGGCTAAGAGCACATTGATCCCGTCGCCAAAGAGTCCTTTGTAGAAATTACGGCTTAAACGGTGATCCGATTTGGCGTGCCCGATAACGGGTTCTATGGCCGCCAGCCGACAAAACACTTTACGCAATTTCCGCTGTTTATACTTACTGAATGTCTTGTCGTTGAAAGGCTTGGGAATTTGAACGGTTGTCCCCCCGGTTTCTTTTTTTCCTCTGTAACCTCTGTCGCAGGTGACGGTTTTGGCGCGCTTACCCGTTAAGCGTTCGTGCTGGGCCAATACCGCAGGCAAGGTATGACCATCGTATGGATTACGGAAACTGAGCGCGCCAACAATAATCCCTGTATGCATGGTGTAGAGCAGGGATACCTTATTCCCATATTCATATTTCTTATGCTCTTTCCCTTTCGAGATACATTCTACTTCCGGCTCATGAAGGCTGTATATCTTATGTTTATCCTGCTTCTTCTGTGATAATACCCTGTTGTACAGCATCAAATCCAATCTTTTTGGTACAGATTTTTGACTGTATTTAAGGGACGACTAATTAATTTGAATAGATTCATAATAACATATTTTTTCGGTTTATAAAAATAAATAAATATATAGGTTGTTTGTAATCGACACATTTTTCCCACAAAAATTTTCAAGAATATAATCCGCCGGAATAACGGATATAATGCTATTAGATTTAGATATGCACCTATTAAGAGAGAGAGAGAGAGAGAGAGATAGCTGTCATTGCGTTTCATCAATTCGGTTTTTTATGGTTTTTACATTTGCTTTTATATTCGACATTAAAAAAGTGCGACAAGGATAAATGTTTTATTTTCTATATCCAAACAAATAAAACAAAAAAATAACATTCGACCCATTTTCTATTTTTATCGTATCGCTTGCATATATCTGATATTTTAACGTAATTTGCTCCCTATATTGAGGCTTCGGCCTAAAGGACTAAGATGACAGCATAAAAATTATGAAAGAAAAAAGACAACTATGGAAAGTTATAATTATTTCAGGATTAACGCTTTTCATATCCGAAAAGTTTTACGCAGATACTGCCACTACAATATCTGATGACACATGCATTTCCTCTGAAAATCCGCCGGGAAATGATACTACAAGTCGTTTTATACACAAAATCGGCATAGAAATCCGTCCCGGCTACATCATCCGAACAAATCCGTTCCTGCAAGGGGTTAATGAAAATATGCGACCGATAAAAAACTCTCTCTCGACACATCTCAATTATTCATTCCGGTCGCAGTCGGATTCGTATACCGACCGTATTTTCGGAGGCGTCTACCAAGGTGTCGGATTTGCTTATTTCACTTTCGGAGAAAGCCGGCAGATAGGCAATCCGGCGACATTTTATTTGTTTCAGGGAGCGCGCCTAAGCAGGATATACGACCGGTTATCGTTAAACCACGAATGGAATTTCGGGTTATCTGCCGGCTGGAAACCTTATGATCCTTCCGACAATTATTACAACATAATAATAGGTTCCAAAGTCAACGCCTACATTAATATCAATGTTTATCTTAGCTGGATGCTTTCCCGCAGATTAGAGTTGACGACAGGAATCGCCCTGTCTCATTTTTCCAACGGGAACACCCGGTTCCCAAATGCAGGCCTGAACACGGCAAGCCTGAAAACCGGATTAGCCTATCACTTCAACGATAACAAACGTTTTCTGCCGGGAACATCATCACGTCCGCCTATACCGGAATTTCCACGTCACATAAGTTATGATTTGACGCTGTTCGGCTCATGGAGACGCAAAGGCATTAGCATCGGCGAAGAACGTATCGCCCTCCCTGATGCTTACACGGTACTGGGATTCAATTTCTCTCCGATGTACAATCTCAGCTATCGGTTCCGTGCAGGCGTATCCTTAGACGGATTTTATGACGGTAGCGCCAACATCTATTTCCGTGATTATGTTAAAGGCACACAACTTACGCTCATAAAACCCCCGATAAACGAACAGTCAACGCTGGGATTCTCAGGAAGAACAGAATATGTGATGCCTTATTTCTCCGTCAATTTAGGTCTGGGCGTAAACGTATTTCATAATGGCGGCGACATGAAAGCCTTTTACCAAATCTTAGCCTTGAAAATAAAATTCACACGGGATTCATTTATCCATATAGGATACAGCTTGCAGAATTTTAACGCCCCTAACTTCCTGATGCTTGGCATCGGGTATCGCTTCAACAACAAATATCCGGTATTTCCTCGCTGACAGATGAAATCTGTTTATTATTTGTCATTGGCTATGTTATAGAGTTATTAGAATCCGAACAAATAAAAAAAAGTCCCTTATTCGCTGCTTTTTAGTAAATTTCTTCTATAAATTTTACCGGATACATTTTTATTCGTCTGTGCATAATTGAAAAATTTCATGTACATTTGCACGTCACAATATTGTGTCTGCATTATTTAGTTTCATATGGATATAATCAAACTGGAAGGAGAAGATCGACGGCTTTACTATTTGGTCGCACACCTTGTAATGAACGAGGAGGTGTTGAGCTATAATCTGAATTATCCTTATAAAACATCTTCCGAATATTTATGGTTCATTGCCGTAGACGAGGGTAATACGCTTGGTTTTATGCCGGTAAAGCTGGAAGAAGGCAAGGCTAAGATAAATAACTATTATGTAGCGGATGACGACTGTATGGTTTTCTCCGCACTACTCGGAGAAATAACCGTGACACTTCTAACTGACTATGAATTGGAGGCGGTAACACAATTACGCCATATACCCGATTTTGAAAAGAACGGTTTTTCGGTTACGCTTTATTGGAAAAGATATGCTAAAATGGAAGCTTTCAGGAATGGAAAAGAATGTATATGAACTGGCTATGCGAAGGATTGAATTGTTGTTTAATGAATTTGACAACATTTATGTTTCTTTCTCCGGCGGTAAGGATAGCGGCGTCATGTTGAACCTTTGCATACAATACATAAGAGAAAACAACCTGGAAAGAAAGATTGGCGTTTTTCATATGGATTATGAGGTGCAATATCAGGAAACTATTAACTATGTTGACCGGACATTGCAGGCGAACGCAGATATTCTTGACGTGTACCGTGTATGTATTCCTTTCAAGGTGACCACCTGCACATCAATGCACCAAACTTATTGGCGCCCATGGGATGATGACTGTAAAGAGTTTTGGGTGAGGGAGATGCCTGAGAATTGCTACCGAAAAACCGACTTCCCATTTTATGCCCCGGAAATGTGGGATTCAGAATTTTATATACTTTTCGCCCAATGGTATCACCTGTTGAAAAATGCAAAAAAAACCTGTTGTCTGGTCGGAATACGTACCCAGGAAAGTTCTCACCGTTGGAGAACAATATACAGTGAAAAAAGATATCACATGTACCGTAGCCTCAAATGGACAAAGCAGATATCGAAGGCCATTTATAATGCTTATGTAATCCACGACTGGTTAACGACGGATATATGGACTGCTAACGGCCGTTTTTCATGGGATTATAACCGACTGTACGACTTGTATTATCAGGCGGGCGTTCCTTTGGAAAAGCAGCGCGTAGCCAGTCCCTTCCTGCTGGTTGCACAAGAATCCCTGCAGCTTTACAGAGCCATTGATCCGGATATGTGGGGTAAGATGATCTGCCGTGTAAACGGCATCCATTTCACGACTCTTTATAGTCATACGAGCGCTGTTGCACAGAAAAAAGTTGCTCTTCCACCAGGATATACGTGGGAAAGTTATATGCACTTCCTTCTTTCCACGTTGCCGGAGGAAATACGCCGGAACTACTTGCAAAAGCTCTCTGTAAGCATCAATTTCTGGCGTAAACGCGGCGGTTGCCTGCCGGAAGAAACAATAAAAAAACTGCAAGCCGGCGGAATAGAAATAGAAATGCTGGAACATTCAAACTATAAGACAGAGAAGCGCCCGGTCAGAATGGAATATCAGGATGACGTCGACATATGCGGGTTTAAAGGCCTCCCCACTTTCAAACGAATGTGTATATGTATCCTCCGGAACGACCATCAATGCCAATATATGGGATTTGCAAAGACTAAAAAAGAGATTGAAAATCGTAAAAAGATTATGGACTTTTATCAAGGCATAATACATGAATAACGAACAAAAATATATAAGCCCGGTTTATGCCGTAAAAGCTGTGCCAATAGAAAAAATACAGGCGAACGCCTACAATCCAAATGTTGTCGCTCCTCCGGAAATGGAACTTCTCGAATTATCAATATGGGAAGATGGCTATACGATGCCGTGCGTATGTTATTATCTTCCGGAGAACGACAAATACGAACTGGTAGACGGATACCACCGGTATCTGGTCATGAAAACGTCAAAACGTATTTACGAACGAGAGAACGGCCTTTTGCCCGTGACCGTGATAGAAAAGAATCTTTCAAACCGGATGGCCTCGACAATACGGCATAACCGCGCCCGCGGGACTCATAGCATCGAGTTGATGACCAACATTGTAACGGAACTTAAGAAGTCGGGGATGAGCGATGATTGGATTATGAAGAATATCGGAATGGGCAAAGACGAACTGCTGCGTTTCAAGCAACTCTCAGGCTTGGCCGCGCTATTTGCCAATAAAGATTTCAGTATTCCTAAAAAGTAGGTCTATATATATTCTCTACAAACTTCATTTTTTTTTGACATTAAAAAGATAATAGGTTAGTTTATCTTCGTCGTTCGTGATTACCTGAACGTTCAGACCATCTCTGGAAACAAAACTTGAGTATGATATGCCAGCCGCATAAATCCTCCTCCCCAGTTATATTGGCATTGGTTAGATATAACGTATATCCCCAGTAATTATAGACGAAAGTACCACAGATGCAACGAAAAATAAACAAAAATGTTTCATGATTAGCAAAAATTACAGGCGTACTGATCCGGATTGAAAAACGAACCTCTCAGCGTGAACAAGTGCACGCTGAGAATGTTCGAAACCGTACAGTCAGTAGCCTTAATCCCTATAACGATTCTACCCGCCTGCACAAGTGACATCGGTCTTTCCTTTGGGGAAATAATCCGTATCACAGTTTTCTTATTTTAATATTACGGAACCAGCAGTCGTATCCGTGATCCTGCAAGCCGATATATCCCTCTTTTGCGGGACCTTCTTTAAACCCCGGCCAGTCTTTAAATTTACTTTTCGCAACCAATTCGTACCACTCCGGCGTCCAGAGAGTATATTCGACTACTTTTACTCCATTTTGCGTATGCGTCGCTTTTCCGTCTTTCACGCGGATAAGCAGGGTATTCCATTCTCCTGCCGGCTTTGCGTTCTGGGGCAACGCGGGAAGCATATCATACAAAGAGCCTGCCAAATGATTTGTCAGTCTATTATCCGATGCATTCCAGTTATCCAGAATTTGCACTTCGGGCGCCGCATTATAAATAGGCTTCCCGGGTTCTTCCACTACATAATAAAAAATTCCCGAATTACCCCCTTTCTCAATTTTCCATTCTATGGATAATTCAAAATCCGAAAACTTTTCCCCGGCAAACAAGATGTCGCCACCCTGTCCGGATCCCGCTTTTTCTCCTCGTTTCACCTTCATGGCTTCTTCACTGATTTCCCAATTAGCGGCCATCCCGGTAGCGTTGCATTTACGCCATCCGTCAAAGTTTTTCCCGTCAAATAAAAGTTTCCAACCCTCACCTTTCTCTTTCTGCGTCAACGTATTGTTCTGTGCCGATACAAATACGGATGAAATGAATGTGCATAACATTAAAAATAAAATTCCTCTTTTCATAATTATTAATTTTGAAGTTATAATTGAATACAAACATAACCAAAATATCTATCCATAACATATTTTTGTAATGAATATTTGTCGCGAATAACATTTTTTCTATATTACGGCGCTCATAGAAACTTATATTAACATTTCCGCAAATATTCAGGGTCTACATTTTTCGATTAAACAACTATATCCGCCTTTTACGATTGCTATGCAGGGATATCCACAAAGTAATGATGAAAAACAGTAAAGATGCAGACATATAAGGCCATATATCGCAGAAACCCGCATCGCGGACAAAAATATCATTGAACCCGTTCAGTCCCCAGTTTAAAGGTGATATATTACTTATTATCCGCATCGCACGAGGCATAATGAAAACCGGTATCCACACTCCTCCTATCGCGGCCAGAATAACGACCGATATTGCTCCGAAAATGCTCGCCTGCTGATTCGTACGGGCAACGCTTCCGATAGCCAACCCGTAACCGATAGCTGCCAGTGAGGAAGATACCGACATTGCAAACAGGGCAAATATACTATGTCCGAGTTTCAATGCAGGTAAATCAAGCAGCGGTATTACATACATACCCGTCAGAACCATAAGCGTAAGCTGAAGCATACAAACACACAAATATACGCCGACTTTGCTTAATACGTATAAATGAATAGGACAAGGCGTCGTCATCAACCGGTTGAAACATCCTGTTTCGCGCTCCCGGATCATATTACCGGCCAATGATATTACGATGAAAAAAACCGCAAACATACTCCATGCCGGCACATTGTGTTGAGTAGAATTAGGGATTATTTTTGCTTTGTCCGATTGTGCATAAGATTCGCTTATAGTAATCAGTTCATTTGTTTTGATGTTAAGGTCGACAGGGATTGGGACGATACGGTTCACCTGACGCGTTACTTCACCAAGAAGAATCTTATTTTGTACCATTAGTGTATTTTCACGCACAGCACGTATTAAAGATGTACGAAACGATTGTTTAGCCTTCGGGTCAACAAGGATCTTTATTTCAAGGACACCGTCCTGTTCTTCTTCGTCGCCTCCATTAAAAGCCCGTTCGACGCCACGTACTACTTTTTCCCGCAATTGCTCCGTAGCATGTTCCGGTATGATTACGCCAATAAGATAATCGCCGCGCGAAACAGCTTCTTCCAATTCATTTTCCGAAAGAACACGTCCACCCGCTTCGGTTGACACTTCAAAAATATTACTTGCATAGATCTGACGGCTGACCATATTACCTAACGAATCGCAGTCGTTATCAAGCAAGTACAACGGCACACGATTTTCATTAATCGAACGGAATGTGCTGTCCTGAAGACAAGTCATCATCAATACCAACGCCCACGGCATTAAAAATAACAAGGCAAGCCCCCAGAAATCACGGATAAGCAGCCGAAAATCTTTCTCCAGTAAATTTATAAAAGTCTTCATCTCCTGCATCCTGATTTAATATTGCGTTTCCTTTATAAACAGTTCTTCGAGCGATGAAACGGAAGCGCCGCCGACAAGTTGCCGGGGGACGCCTTCGCAGATAATCCGTCCATGATTCATCAGAGCTACATGCGTACATAACTGTTCCGCCTCTTTCATATCGTGCGACGTATAAACAATCGTCATACCGTCACGATGCAGATTCCGCAGGTTCAAAAGTATAACCTGACGCGAATGGACATCCACACCGACCGTCGGTTCATCTAAAAAAAGCAATGCAGGCTTGTGCAGTAACGCAGCAATAAGATTAGCCTGCCGTTTCATGCCTCCCGACAGAGCGGCGACTTTCTTTCCGCGATGCGCTAACAGGTTGAAATCATTCAAATAGGATTCAATACGCTTATTTAATTCATGTGACGAAACAGGATACATCCTGCCGAAAAAACGCAGATTTTCATCGACCGTCAGTTCGGGATATAAAGCTATATCCTGCGGCACAACGCCT
This sequence comes from Tannerella sp., assembly GCA_031258835.1. Lineage (GTDB taxonomy): Bacteria > Bacteroidota > Bacteroidia > Bacteroidales > Tannerellaceae > Tannerella. The sequence continues at coordinate 4,421 of JAIRMH010000111.1, read as the reverse complement.
ATCAGCGATTTGACATCCTGCATTTTGCGCCGCACATCAAATCCATTGACCGTCACCTCTCCACCATCATACGAACACAAACCGCATAATATCGAAATCGTCGTCGTTTTTCCTGCGCCATTAGGTCCCAACAATCCGAAGAACATGCCTGTTTCTACCCGTAGCGTCAATCCGTCGACCGAAGGGTGCGACGCTCCATGATATGTTTTGTGCAGATTCCGGATTATTATCAGGGGATTTTCCATTACTTACTTCTAATTAATTTCTCAAGGTCGGTAAAGAATATTTTCTCTTGTTTGCCGATCGCTTTCAGATGATCGCCAATTGTCTGATAATCGACGCCTTCCGAAGAGCGATTTTTATAAATACGACCGGCTTCCGAAGCGAAAATACGCCACTGATCGCCAATATCCGTAAGACGCAGCGAAAAATCATTTAATTCGCGAATACCCGTTATTTCCGACGCTTCCTGCAGGAATGCCGCATAAAGGAAACGGAAACCGGCGCCTCCCGTCCCTATTTCTTCCATCATACGAATAAGTTGCGCCAAGTGTAAAGCAGCTTTTCGCGCCCCATACTTCTCCGGAAATTTCGGAATTTTATCTCCAAGATATTGAAAACCATTAACCCCGACAAACGGTACGGGACCCGGCTCATGAATCATACGACGGCAATTTTTCAAAATCGCCTTACACACTAAGTTTTCTATATCAGGTTCTTTGGAGGGGAGTGACTTTATCCAGTAAAGTTTTCCAAGCGGCGGATAAGTGCCTTTCGAAAAACGTGCACGCAACAAGTCGCGCGACGAAATTTTCACTTTTGCCATTGCAATAGGGTCGCTAATCAGGTAATCATCATCATCCTTGCCGACGACACAAATATTATGCGCATTAAAATGAAACCGGTATTCCAACGGCATATAAGGCAAAAAATACATCCCTACAACACAGCCGGTCGGGACACCCTGCTCAATAAGGCGGTCTAGCTTCCGAACTGCGTTCTTCTTATTAAGAAAAATCGTCTTGCGAATCCCGAATCCGAGTAGCCGTGTGACACGGGCAAAAATAACGCCCGGCAACGGACGAAAAGAGGTAACGGGAAAACCTGCTAATTTAATAAACGGCAAATGAACAAAATAAAGCGATGCTGACAATCCGAAAATCAACGGCTCGGAATAATCGTATCCGTAAAAACGTAATAAATTAGCTGTCACTCCATCTTCACAATGAGCAGCAGTACGGTGTTCAAAATCTATTTCCATTCATCCACACGTTTTAGTTCGTCGACAGTGATACGTAGCGCATCCGCATACTTCTGCAATGTCTCCTCATCCGATTTCATAAACTCATCATATTTTAAATGCTTACGGATTTTTTTCTTCGGAACGCCGGAATAATAAGCCAACATCCCCAAATCCTGCAAGGCTTTTTTCATATGATACACAAGCGGGCTAGCCTCTTTTGCCAAGACCTGCCGGCGAATATCTTCGCATTGCTCGCGTATGTCGTCCCAAACTGCGCCCAACGCATCGTTTTTCACTCTCCATCCGTCGCTAAATACCGTCGTATAATGTCCGTCTTCATCGACGGCGTATATCAGGTCACGGATAAGTCTATCCTTAAAGTATTTCAAATCCTGCGGCACATCCTCTGTCTTCATTTTCTATCTTTTCCCCTATAAATTTTGTCAGACATTTGTATTCATCTGTGTGTGATTGAAAAAATTCATGTACATTATTATATTGTTTCTTAACAAACCGTCAACAAAGCGTATGCATAAGAAAAACGCGCGCTTTCGGGTACCATCAACAGGATCTTGTCGCCTTTTTTTACGCGTCCCGACCGATTCAGCCCCTCCAGCATGGCAAAAGCCGAAACCGAGGCTACATTTCCTGTTTCCGGCAAATTAACAAACCACTTCTCGCCGGGAATATCATAGCCGTAAACCTTTAATTCATCCCTAATCTTCTTTTCAAAATACATAGACGATAGATGAGGCATAAACCAATCGACGGAGGACGGGTCGAAATGACGTTTTTCAACGATCTCCTGCAAAAAACGTCCGCCAAGTTTCACTATATGATTATCCAGAATCTTTGTGTCCTGTTTTACCGAAAAGAGTGAACGACGCAGCCATTCCTGTTCCGGGAATTGCGTCCATCCCAACAATTCACCTTTTTCATTTTTATCGCCTCCGGCATACATACAAGTTTCCATTTCATTGGCGAAAGAAGTCAATTCAATCCACTCAATACGGTACGAATACGTATTTACCGACGGTTTAGCCTGCAACAATAAAGCAACGCTTCCGTCAGACAACATCCAGCGTAAAAATTCCTTTTCAAATGCAAGTATCGGCTTATCATTCAATCGGCTAATCAATTCCGCTTCTTTTTCAAAATAACGGGCTACCATCCATGCCGACAAACGTTCTGAGGCTACACATACCGCATTTGCGGCATCTCCGGCCAATGTCGAATAACAGGCATATTTCAATGCCTGCATTCCCGTACAGCACGAGCCGGCGAACGAAACAACTTCCGTATGCTTACCTCCTTGCAGTTCGCCATGCACCATAACTCCGTGCGACGGCACCACCTGTTCGGGTGAAGCAGTCCCGCACGACAGCAAGTCAATTTTGTCCAATGTCAAATCTTCAGCCAGCAGCCCCCTAACCGCATTCGCAGCCATCACAGCATTGGTATGTGTCACTCGACCCGACTTGTCAAGAGCGTAATAACGGCGTTTTATTCCATTTTTACCCAAAACTAATCGTTTGGCCAGCAATGATTTCTCGTTAACCAACCCGATATATTGTTCCATTTCGTCATTCTCGATCGGTTGATTCGGGAAAAACGCAGAAAAACGATTTATATAAACGGAATTACTCATCATATTTTGTTTTTAAAGCGTATGAAAGCGTTCCCAATCGAACAATTTGTTAAATATGCTCTACTTTGTTTCATGCGTCAATTAACTAAGTTCATAACACATTTCCTGCCGCGCCTTCCGTAACGATGCCCGGCGAAACGGATAAGTCAGGAAGAAAAAAATCATCCCGACAGGTGATACGACATACAACACAAAAAACAAATAGACACAGAAAAGCCGTAGATAGGGCTTTCTCCCGGCATCTTTATACTGGCCTTTCCCGATGATAAACTTTGCCCATTGCCCCCATAACCTGTAGCCGTTCTTTTCGATAAAATAGACGGTCGGCAGGAACGTAACAGCGCGCTCCCGCATCAAACTATCCTGTAATCCCATAAAGTCATTGCGTTCCAGCGCTTCCCGTATGATTTGTCCGAAAACATCCGCATGATTTATATCTTCGAGCGAGACCCCGGCGGCAGGCAAAAATCGCGTAGCTCCTTTTTTGTTATAAAACAACCACCTGATAATCGTAATCACGCTTACCAAGTTCGCCGCTTTATCCTGCAGGGAAATAAAACCGACATAATGTCCGCCCGCTTCACGAATATATTCGCGCGTCTTACATTGCGTCATCGTCCACATATTACGACAACCCATCGTAACAATTATATCGCGTCCTCTCAGATAGTTTTTTATATTATCCGACTGAAAAAATGCATGCAAAGGCATCGACCACGACAAATACCAACTTTGCCCGGCAATGATAACCAGATCCGCATCTTCCACATCGCTCAAATCCATCGGTCTCAATTTACATGATATACCAAGACGGGATTCGGGAAAAACCTGAAAAAAATCCATCGCAGACCACGGAAACGGATAGGGATCTTCGGGCACAATTTCTTTGTGCACAATATTGTCTCCCGCCAGAACAAAAGGTTTGCAAACACTATCTGCAATTGCACAAGCCTGCCCTGTCTGAGAGTAATAAAAAAGCGCTATTTTATATTTTCTCACTATCCTGTCATATTAAATTCCTCAACAAATCTCGACATGCCCTTTTCATTAAAGGCAAAAAAATGTTTGCAAATGTACATGAAATTTCCGACATTCCACACAGACTAATTAAAATATCCGGCGAAATTTATATGGGAAAGATTGCTTAAGTCGCACGCAATACAAAATAAGCCGGCCTGTTTTTATCGACCGAAAAAGAGTTACACCTCATTGCTTAATTGCAAGTATTTCTTCTATTTGTTTTCTGTCAAGATTGAAATATGCCTGTAATTGCTCTATGGAAAGACCGTTTTTATTGCCGGTAATAACCAACTCTCTAAGTTTTTGTTGTGCGCCTTCCGCTTTTCCTTCCGCTTTTCCTTCTGCTCGTCCTTCCATTTTTCCTTCCGCTTTTCCTTTTTCTATGCCCTCCGCCAAAGCATCCACATAGTAAGTGCGTGTTGTCAGGATCACATCCCGATATTTTTCATACGCATTCAGTTCGGCTTTGGTGTAGGAATGGCGTTCCAGATACTTCACCGCATCTCTTGT
>JAIRMH010000080.1 GCA_031258835.1 Tannerella sp. | reverse complement strand
GACAAATATATATCCTTATAATAACGCAAGTTATCTTAAAGAGGCATATAATGATACCGTATTTCGCATTTCCGATGATTTGCAACTCCTTCCCGAATACATTATAACTGCCGGTAAATACTCGACTAACTATGATGATTTGGTATTGAATATAGAGAAATACAAGAAAGGAATTAAATCCGTTGTTGAATTTGAAAGCGACCGATATATATTAGCGCGTACCGGCGAGTACTATTTCCTGATTGATAAAAAAACGGATACGACCGAAAAAGTGTTATTGACTTACAATGAAGAGATGGATGAGCTTTTTGAAGACGACGTAAGACTAATCGGAGGAGGAACTCTTTTTGAGCCTAAGACGGAGAGTGTTCCTACGCGCTTTAACATAAATGGAGTATCGGAGGATGGGAAAATTATCTTTGCTTCGGAATATCTTGAAAATTCCGACGATAATCCGGTTATCATAATGCTACGGATCAAAGAATAAACCTGCAGATTATGTTAATCGATTGACCGGAAAACGTTAGGTATGAAAAAAATAATACATTTATTTTGTATAGCTGTTAGCTTGATTGCCTGTTCCGGCCAAAAGCAGGTAGGGGAATATCCTATTATTGATGTCGTTAGTAGTGTTGAAAATTATAAACGGGTTTATTGTTCCGATTATTTTTCGTCTATGGAATTAATTCCGTTGGAAACAAGTGACAATTGTATTGTTGCCGGATATACCAGACATATTGGATGCATGATTCTCCTAAACAATGATTTCATTTTTATGGAAGGGGAAAAGAACCTTTATGCTTTCGACAGAACAGGAAAATTTCTTAATCCTGTCGGACAAATAGGGCAAGGACCGGATGAATATCTATATTTAACTGACTATTATTTTAATACAGACGGATCTACTATTTTTATAAATGCGGGGGATAGTCGAAGAATATTAGAATATGATTTTAATGGAAAATATATTCAGTCCGTCTCTATTCCTGTTGTTGAGGGTATTCCATTAACTGAGTGTTCTTATATTGGGAATAATTTATTTGTCGGACAAATAACGAACTCCACAGGAAAAATAAAAAACAAATATTGTTTATTCGACCGAAATGGAGATACGGTTAAATGTTTTCCAAACTATATTTTTTTTGACAGGGTTGGTGATTACTGGACGGGGTTTGACAGGGCGCTTTGTCCAATGTTGATAGACGATCATGTTTATGTAAAAGATTATTATAACGACACCATCTATACTCTTGTGGATTATACACTGAGGCCGGCATACGTTTTGGGGTTAGGAAAATACTCGTTTTTTAAAGAGGCTATGGAAGGTGGCGTCCCTTCATTGTATTCTAAGGTATTTATATTGCAATATATTTTAGGTACGCCGAACTATTTTTTTTATAGCATAGGTGTTCCGCATTTATTCTCCAGGCCAAAAGTAAAACCGATTTTCAATCAGTGGCAAAATAAATTCGTTACAGCTGACCATGAAGTATGCGGAATTTATGATATTGCAGCAAATACCAATATTCTCCTTGATACAGACACATATCATCAGCGGGGTATTATTAATGACCTCAATGGCGGATTGCCGTTTTTCCCGAGGTATTATGCCGGAGACGGCGTCGTTGTCGATTATTGGACTGCGGCAGAGATGAAAGAAATGCTTACGGACGAATATTTTGCCGCACAGACGATAACAGATCAAGCAGGACATCAGAAGTTGAAAGAAATATTGATAAATCTGAAAGACGATGATAATCCGGTAATTGTCGTCGCCAAATTGAAGTAAAATTTAACCCAACTTGGTCAATCAGTTAACGTAATTATCTTGTAATCAGATACATATTTTGGCGACACGTCATCGATGGGGGACTACGGATTTTTTGATCATATCGGGGTTCGACTATTTAAATTAAAGGGCATTATATATTTGTGCGGCATGTTGATTCATCGACAAGTTTTGCGCAAAAATATAAACAAGAAAGAAAACTTTCAAAATTCATTCAAAAGTTTTTAATTTTCATTCATGCGGAATTAAATGTCTAAGTTCAAGAAGCAAAAAATGAGATTCTCTCGCATTGTTCAACTACTCGTATGAAGTTGCACTGGCTAAGAAGAGAGCCTTTCTCCTTCTGTTCTCTTGCAAAAATTACGCTCATCAACCCAAATGAATACGCTCATGAAATTTCTAAGAAAAAGATTTGGAGCAAGATAAAGATATCCATATCTTTGTTTGCAATATATTAATTGGTAAATCAAAAAATGTTATAAGAATATCATGAAAAACACAGTAAAAAAATGGATTGCATCCGGCAATATGCCGCTTCTAGCGTTGATCGGTTGTGCGAAACGCCTGTCAGATGTTTGCGCGGGAAAGTATTTTTCCTTTATCATATTGATTTTTCTGGCATTTGTTTTTTGTCATTGTAGCAAAAATGGTGAGTTGCAACGTATTCCTGTGGTGTCACATTTGTATAAAATAGAAGATATTCCGATAGAAGATTTTGTGTCTTCGGTCAGAAAAGTACAGTTGGAAACAAATGACAGTATTCTCGTTTCAAAAATCTACAAGATATTTGAGACAACTGACTTTTTCATTGTGATGCATCTGTTTCGTATATCCGTATTTGACAAGGAAGGCAGGTACCTGCATGATATTAGCCATAGAGGTCAGGGGCCGCATGAATTCAACGCTATATCGAGTATCTTCATTAAAGACAATCTGTTTTATCTATACGATGTATCACATAGGGAAGTATCTATTTTTACATTAGGAGGGGATTTTGTCCGCTCTTTTTCTATCGAAAAATATTATGATTTTATATTTCCTCTGCAAAATAATGATTATGTGGCATTTCAAACGAATATATCCGGCAAAGAAAAGGCAAAACTGATTTTTTTTGATGAATCGGGGGGGGCGGATACCATTTTTTACAATAAGGAGTATGAGAAAGCAGAAAATGTCCTGTTCATTTTTGACATGGAGGGATATGTATATAACTACGATGACAGGGATTATTTTAAAGAGTTATACAACGATACCCTATTTGCAATACAGCCGAACTATACGCTTGTGCCTCGTTTAACATTTGATTTGGGAGGATACCAACCCTCTTTGGAGCGTAAGCACACCCTAACTGATGTAAATTACGGATGGGAGGACATGGCACATTTGTCGATTATAGGTGAAACGAATTCGTATTTGTTTTTTAACATTCTAAATAACCTGAAAACACATACTTATTATTGGGATAAACATCGTAAATCACTGCACAATGTCCGGTTTGTATATCCCAAAAGCTATGGGTATGAAGGGTCTTTTGTTCCAAAAGCAATATCTGAAAACAAACAAAATCTGATTTCTATTGAATATGACACAATTGGAGATAATAATCCTACCATTATTATTGCCACACTAAAAGAGTGAGTGTTTTAGTTGTACAAAAATTAATATTTTATATACTTTCTTCAAACATGGAAGCCCCGGATACGAAACTTTATAAACTTGAGATGTCCGTCATGCATAATGGCAAATTAAAGATTCTTGGATACAGAGACATTGTATACATGACTCATTCGGATAATTATACACAAATAATCATTTCTAAATCAACTACTATATATTATTCCATGTATCCTCTTATTTGGTTCAAGAACCAGTTACCTGCTATTTTTTTTCATTGCCATCGATCTATTATTGTTAATATTGGCTATATTGATACTATTGATAAAACTCGCCGTAACATTATTACTCTATCAGGACAAAAATTACCTGTTTCTCGCAACAATATTAAATCATTAATAAGTAAAATGCAAGATTTGGAGCATATTTCAATCCCATTATGCGAACAGTGTAATCATTGTTGTCATGTACAGTCATGTCAAATCATACATCCTTATGTCAAATATGATTTCACTATCTGAGCAGGTGTTGTTAAGGACTGACCAATTGTTAATGGCTATAATATTACTAAGGATAGTGGTAAAAACCGTCTATTTTGCCGGTTTTATCCCAAATGATTTCTCTATTCAATGTGTTTTTTAGCAGTTGTATATATTCACTCATAAGAGGCAAATTAACAGACGTCCTTAATTCATCGACGTTTTCTGCATCTTCAACAGGCCAGATATAAACCATATCATTCCCTTCACTGTCTTTCTTTTGGATTGTTTGAGTCCCATATTTTTGCTTTTTATTGGACTTCATTAAAATTCTGTCTTCCAATGTAGCAGCTTTTGACGGTGAAATAACACCTTTTGCAGCTTTCTCTTTTACCTGCGGGAAATACTTTTCGGAGAATTCTTTATCGGCATGGTCAATTACCAAAAAAATAGCATCATGCGCCTTAGAAGAAAACTCATCATTCCAGCCGTTTCTATCCAGCAAATTCGATACATATTTTTGATTTTCTGCGTCAATAGCATCCATTTTTAACTTCAGGGATAAAATTGCCATAACATCCTGCGGTTGTTTCTGCATCTCCTCAATCAAGTCATTACGAAGATCCTGATCGCTCTCCCAAATTTTACACAATGCAGAATCAATGTCTGCAAACTGGAGCGAATGTGCATGACTTTCAGTCATACATGCAATAATTAATATGATAAATAGATTTATTTGTCTCATAATATAAATGTGTTAAATAATAAGCCCTATTTTCAGTCATAAAAATGCAAAGATCTGTATTGCAAATTATATCTCCAAATATTTTAATACACATTATGGTGAATGGTTTATTTTTTATGTTTAATTGTATATAAACCATCCATTCATCTAACGGAGTAACGGCTTTCTTATCAGATTCCTTTACGCGCAATACGTTTTGTGACTTGTCCGTAAAGGATAAGCGCAATGGCGGATACGAATGCGATTGCACCGAAATAATACCATATATAATGTGCATTTACGGCAGCGGCAGCCCATTCTTCCGTAGAGGCGAACAGCGCCGGCTCCGGACAATATTTGTCTAACAGGTATCCCGACAGTCCGAAGCCGAACAGTGATGAAAGGAACGAATGTAGATGGCTGAAACCTAAATACAACCCTTCTTCGCCTTTTGGAGCCTGTAATGAAAAGTATTCTAAGAAACGCGGCGATATGAAAGTTTCGGCCAGTCCCTGAAAAACGATCCCGACAACCATCATGAAGGCAACCGGATGCATCCCTGCAATGCTCAGGGCCGGATCGAGAACATTGCCGTAAGACATGCATAGCGCGGAAACGGGCATGATAAACATGCCGATAGTCATAGATGTCAGTGCGCTTCGTTTGCGCATCATCTGCGTTACCGAATTTACCAGAAGTACGACGACTAATGGGTTTACATTTGCATACCAGGACGGGGAGGCGCCTTCGCCTGCCAACCGGAGCACGTACTTCGGCATAGTCGCGTACAATTGGTGCTGAACCATCCAGAATCCGGTAATAATAAGGATAAGTAAGAGTAAACGTCCGTTTGTACATACTTTTACGAACGCGTGTCCGATCTGGCGGAACGATTTGCCTTCACCAGCATGTTGCGCACTTTTATAAAAGAAAAAGATGGCAATAAGAGCCAGCAGCGTCATCGTCGCCGAAAAATAATTCAATGTGATAAATCCTTCATTTCCCATCGCTTCACGCAGCGGTTTGACGATTGTCTTACCGGAAAAAGCGCCGATGTTTACCATAGAATAAAAAACGGAAAATCCTTTTGCGCGGTTTTCGGGCGTCGTTTCCTTCGCCACCGTTCCCGATATGACGCTTTTTATAAACGATCCTCCGATTACGATCAACGCCATGATAGGGATAATGGCATAACGGATCTTGTTTTCCAACAATCCTGTGAACCGGGTAGTCATGGAATATTCGGCTAATCCGGCAGATTCGAGCATTGTGGGGAAAACTCCTAACCCGGCATATCCTGCGGTAAGCAATGAAAAGGCCAGTAACATGGAACGCCGAAATCCGATCTTATCCGCTAGCGCACCGGTAAACGTTGGTAAGAGGTATAAGCCGGCTGAAAACACCCCGGCTATGGCCGCCGCCTGTATATCGTTAAAGCCTAAAATACGGCTGAGATATAAGGTTATTACTATGAAAACTCCATAATAGGCCGCCCTTTCAAGTAATTCAACAACGTTTGCAACCCAGAAAGCCTTACTCCATTTTACTTTTACTTTTACCTCTTTTTCCATTCTTTATTCTAATTCGTTTGTTTATGTGTTATTTGTCTTTTCCGTTTCTTCCGCAGGATGAGCCGACATCTTAAATGTGAATTTATTTTGTCCGACATAGCTGCATATTATTGTGGCGATTGTAATGATCATTTTCGATGGGGTAGGGTATAGGTTCATGCCGTCAACCAGCAATTTCAGTCCGGCATAATTTATCAACAGATTAATCAGAATGATCATATAATAACGAATTAATTGTACACGTCCACGCAACTCCGATGCCGTAAAAGTAACATATTTCTGTAATAGAAAGCCCGAAATAGTTGTGGCCGGAAAAATGATTATCAATGAGGCGATATGTGGACTTATGGCGATTGGCCCAACGTCGATAAGGCGGTATTTCAGAATAAAATTATACGTGAAAAAATACAATACCCAGTCGAATACGACGTTCGTGCAGCCGCAAACCCCATACCGGTATAATTGGAGAGGCATAAATTTGCGGAAAAGCGGGTACGTAAAGTCTATCGCTTCCTGAATATAATGTCCGATTTTTATCAGTAACTTCTGCATAATGCGTACAAAAGTACAATTTTTTCTCAATAATGAAAGTGTTGGATAAAAAAAGGCCGGTCTCGAATCTTCGAAACCGGCCTCGCAACATAAATGAATAATTAAAATTTATTTCAATTGAACTATCGTCGACCAGACAGCCTGTTCGGTGCCTTCGGTTTTTATGCCGACACGTCCGTACAAGTATTTGGCGCCGGATACGTCGCTGTTTCCGCTAATGTCAGCCGAGAAGCTGACGGCGCCGGCCGTCACACCTTCGGCTATATCTTTGCGGAAGATGTTGTTCACTTCGTCGGCAAACTGCGTTTTACTCAAAACCAGATACGCCTTTTCCACTTTCGCCGTAGATACGATTTGGTTGATTGTAAATGAAGCGTTCAGTGTATTTCCGGAAAGGGAAATGTTCTCGCCGGAAATCGTGAAATAGGGCGTTACGTTTACGTCCACGCTGGCCGTTCCCTTAAGTTCTATTTGCATCGTATCGCGCGTATTGACCCATGGGCCGTTGTTGTCGCGCGTCACAAGGTAGTAGGTGCCGTCAAACAGTTTGGCGGTGAAAGAACCGTCCTGCGCGACGAAAACGCTGATCGGGTCGCTTTTCGCCCAGCCCCGCTGATAGAGTTGCAACTGGACGGCTTCGCCCGTCCCGCGTACCTGTATTGACGTTCCGTTGTAGACGAGCCTTCCCGTCAGGGTTGATTCGGGCGCGTCGTAATTGTCTTTTCCGCAGGCCGCCAGCATCAGCAGCAGCAGTATCATTGCGGAAGAAAATTTAATTATATTTTTCATCGTCGTCATCATTTAAATTATTGATATGGATTCCTTACTAATTTGGGATTGTTGTTGATCCAGTCCAGGCTGAGGAAATTGTAATAATTCTTCATCTGGAAATAGCGGGCGTTGGGCGACATGAAGAGGAAGTCTTCGACGAACGCCCATTTGCCGTCGTTCGGATCGCCCGGAGCCACGACGCGGTAAGGCCATAGCCGGCGGTGCCGCGCCTGCGGGTCGTTATTGTCGCCGTTCCAGACCTGGTCGGCCAGGCGCCAGCGTTTCATATCCCAGTAACGGTGATCTTCAAAGGCCAGTTCGACGCGGTATTCGTGCACAATCTGGTCGAACGAGACCGTAGCGAGCGGTTTCACGCCGGCGCGGCTGCGGACGGCGTTGATAAACTCGGCGGCGCGTCCGTTGCCCAGTTCATACGACGCTTCGGCGGCGATCAGGTAGGCTTCGGCCAAGCGGAAGCGGACGAACCATACGTCCGAGCCGTGACCGCGCGTCCCGTTGCCCGGCGTCTCGTCCAGAAACTTGCGCACGTAGAAGCCCGTCTTGTTGACAAACTGCTCGTTCGACTCCTTCGGGCCGTTTGCGGAAGTAATCAGGTTGCCCTGCGCATCGTACGAATTGAGGTCGCCGAGGTTGAATTTCCAGCCGTCGCCCTCGCGGTTCAGCTGCCCGGTCTGGAGCACGACTTCGACGCTTTTAAATTCGGCACCCGGATAGATGACGGTACCCCAGAGGCGCGGGTCGCGGTTTTTGAAGGGCGCGTCGGCCGTTTCGTAGAACTTGTACGCGCCGTTTTCGGTCGTCGCCATCTTCGCGCCCTGTCCCGGCGTATCCGTATCGATGGGTTCATAGTCTTCCACCAGGTTCAGGATGACGCCCAGAAAGCTGTTGTCGATATCTTCGGCGTGCGATTTGGGAGCGTTGTTGGTGGTGAATCCGTGCAGGTTGTCGGGGCTTATGTAGTCGCGCGCCCAGATGACTTCCGGATTATTGCCCTTCACGCTCACGGCTTCGTAGAAGTTGCGTCCCAGCTTGGTCAGATCGTTCGGGTCGTCGCTCTGCTTGAGCGAATAAACGCCGCTGTTGATTACTTCCTGTGCGGCGGCAAGGGCAGTAGTGTAATATCCCTGCGCCCGTTCGGCGGGTATTCCCACTTCGCCACCGGCCGTACGTACCGGATTACTCATTTTATTGTTGTAATTGGCAATGGAAGCGGCATACACGGCCGCGCGCGCTTCGAGCATCTTGGCCGCCCAGCGGTTGGCGCGGGCGCCGTTGGTCTGCTTGTCTGTGGGCAGCATGGCGGCTACGGCCTGACATTCGGCGATGATGTAATCGTACATGGCAGCTTCCGTAGCCCGCGGAATCTGCAGTGTCGTAATGTCCATGCCGGGGGTATACTCGAATACTTCATCTTCCACGATCGGCATGCCACCCAGCCCACGGCAGGTATTGAAATACGTCCATGCACGCAGGAAACGCGCTTCGCCTTCCAGCCGGCGTTTCTCGTCGGCCGTCAGCACTTCCGTCGCCCTGACGCCTTCGAGGAACTGGTTAAAATTCCGGATCAGCGTGTAGTCGTACACGCGCCACAGGCCGTCTTCAAAGGTCGACCGGGTATCGGGGCCGCCGTCACACTTGGCCGCCTCGTCTATGAATGAGTAATCATCCCAGTCGGTAATCCGCTGCCCCCATTCCACGCGGCCGTAGAAATTGGACAGCGCCGACTGTATCATCACGGCGTCGCCGAAAATCTGGTCATCCGACAAAATCGTATCCGGTTGCGTATCCAGATAGTCGCTGCATCCGGCGAGCGACGTCAGGAAAGCCGCTATAACTGATAAAAAAAGGTTCTTTTTCATATCTTTCAAAATTTAATATTTACACCTACGTTAATTATTCGCGTCGTGGGATACGTCAGCCCGTTTGAGTCGTTTATTTCGGGATCGACGCCTTTCACATTGGTAAGCGTCAAGAGGTTTACGCCCGACAGGTAAACTCTCACGCCGCTGATTCCGGTCTTCGAAAGCAGCGTAGCGGGCACGGTATATCCCAGTTCCAGATTGCGCAGTTTTACATACCTTACGTTGTGTTTCCAGAAGGAACTGTTCCAGTAATTGCTGTGCGAACTGTTGCCGATCAGCAGCATGGGATATTTGCCGGGTATGAGTTCGCTGTTAGCATCCCAGATGTCGGACAGGCTCCATGTATCTTCCATATAGTACTGCGGGTTGTTACCGCCGTCGTGGAAGGGGTTGCGCTGTTCCCATTCCTGGTACCACGAACTCATTCCGCCGCCCGTCAGGTCGAAGGCAAAGTCGAACCCTCGCCATGCGGCGCCGAAATTCAGGGCAAAGTTCAGGGTAGGCGTCGAGTCCTGGCGATAACCTATCGGGCGTTCGTCCAGTCCATTGATGACCTTGTCGCCATTTATGTCTTTGTACTTGATGTCGCCCGGACGAAGGGTCTTGTTGCCCTGCCGGTCGTTGTCGATCGGATAGGATGCGATTTCTTCCCAGCTCTCGAACTGCCCGACGGCTTCCAGTCCCCAGTTCAGGTATCCGTACCGCTGCCAGATGGAATAGCGATATTCGTCCCACGAATTGCTGAAACGCGGTTTGTACTGTTCCCAGTCATAGAAACGGGCGTAGGTTACGTTGCCACCCACGTAGTAATTAAATTCATCGACATTGTCCTGCCACTTAAGGCCGAAGTCGTATCCCATGTGTACGTCGGAGTTCAGGTTTTCGCTTGGCAGGGAGAACCCCACTTCGGAAGGCAACAGCACGTCGTAGCGCGAAGCGGGGATCCCGTTGCGCTGCCGGCGGAAGAAGTCGGCCTGCCCCGTGAGGCGGTTGTTCAGGAAGGCGACGTCTATACCCACATCAAGGATCGTTGCCTTCAGCCACGAAAGCGTCGTAACCGGCAGGCCACGCGCCTGGGAACCGATGACGTACTTCCCGTCGATGACGGAGCTGGGAACAAGTTCGTTGTTGGCAAACTTTTTGTATGTGTATCCCGACATATAGTCGAAATCGGAGTAGCCGCTCACATTGTCATCGCCCACTAATCCGTACGAAGCGCGTATTTTAAAGTCGCTGAAAATGCCCGGCAATTTGCTTTCCTGCCAGAATTTTTCTTCGGAAATACGCCATCCCACCGAAGCGGAGGGGAAAAGCCCCCAGCGGTGTCCCGGCGGGAATTTGTACGAACCGTCGTAACGGGCGGACGCCTCCAGCAGGTATTTGTTGGCATAATTGTAGTTGAAGCGTCCGATCCATCCCAGACGCGCCTGCGTGCGAAGACCGTAATCGTCGTACGTGTCCAGAATCTGGTAGTCGATCAGGTGAAGCGTATTGGCCGTCGGGTAGGCGTGTACCCACGTGCTCGGATTGTCGCGCTTTGTGGCTTCAAAGCCGACAAAGGCGGCTACGTTGTGGTCGCCGAATTTTTTGTCGTAAGCCAGCTGGATGTTCGACGTCATTTCTTCTATGTACTCCGTTCTCCGTTCGCGCCAGGGGTTCATGTTCTCGAAAATGACGGGATACGTATCCGTCGCCTCGTCGTAGCCGTACAGCTTGTACGTATACTCCTGGTTGTTCATGTGCTGATAGGAAAAATAGTAGCTGGCCATCGCCTTTGCTTTCAGTCCGTCGAGGATCTCGTATTCGGCATTGGCCTGCAACTGCGCCACGCGATAGTCCTGCTGGTATTTGCCGGACAGTTCGTAATTGAGCCATGCGAAATTTGTTCTTTCGTCGGGAGATGTCTGCGTCGGGTAATCGGGATTATCGTTGGCATAGGGGCGTTTGGTCGGCAGGTTGCGATACACGCCGAAGCGCGGCATCCAGTAGTCGTCTCCTTCGGGAACGCCCGGATTGACGCGCGTCTCGATGCGTCCGTTCATAGTGGCGCCCACCTTGAAACGGTCGCTGATGCGCGTTTCGATATTCATCTGCACGTTGGTACGTTGAAATCCGCCGTAGTTGACAATCATGGCGTCCTGGTTGATGTGCCCAACCGATACGTAGTAGTTGGTCTTGTCCGAACCGCCTGAAATGTTGACATTGGCATACCACTGCGGGGTGGTGTTGAAGATAAAGTCGAGCCAGTCGAAGGGCACGTAACCTTTTTCGGTTCCCTGCGTCCATTTGGCCAGGTCTTCCCGCGAATACGTATAGTCCGTCTTGCCTTGTACGGTTTCCGACTGGATGTACTTGGTGACGTACGTCGTCGCGTCGGCCGGTTCCGGCCACGAACTCATGCTTTGCATTCCGTAGTAGGTATGCAGCGTGACGGTGTTTTTACTGTTCGGTTTTCCCTTTTTCGTGGTGATGACCACAACCCCGTTGGCGGCGCGTACACCGTAGATGGCGGCGGAAGCGTCCTTGAGGATGGAAATCGACTCGATGTCGTTGAAGTCGACGTTGTTGAACTGCCCTTCATCCGAAATGACACCGTCGATTACATACAGCGGCGTACCCATGTTACGAATCTGGATGCTGGTCGAAGCGCCCGGTCGTCCGTCGACCTGGCGCGAGTTGACACCGGCCAGTTTTCCTACCAGCGCACCTGATGCGGTAGACGATACCGAACGACTGATGTCGGAAGCTCCGACGGTTGAGATTGCCCCCGTCAGCGTCGCTTTCTTCTGCGCCAATCCGAATCCTGTAACGACGACTTCTTCCAGCGTCTGCGTATCTTCTCTCAGAGTAACGTTTAACGAACTTCCTCTTACCGTTACCTCCTGTTTGATGTAACCGATATAAGAAATTTCAAGAAGCGCTCCTTCTGCAACCGAAATTGTAAAGTTGCCGTCGATGTCGGTTGTAGTTCCGTTCGTGGTCCCTTTTTCGACAACATTCGCCCCAATAACAGGTTCGCCGGATTCATCGCGGACGCCCCCTTTTACGGTGATCTTCTGTTGTTGAACAATCATTATGCCTGACGATAAGTCGTCGGCTACTGCTGCTGTTCCGCTTGTCGTACCGTTAGCGCATATTGTTTCGTGCGTTCCGGAAAACAATGAAAGAGCAAGCATAAACAACGGAATTTTCAAATATCTTCCGTTTGAAGAATCATACTTTTTTCTTTTCATAATTCTTATAAATAATTTGAGTTAAAAAAACTGTTAGTTAGTCAATTAATAATTGTTTTCAAATTCTCATGTCTTTTTCTTTTTTTTCTTCATAGGCACTCTGTTTTTTGGTTTATACTATGTTATTTTCTCTGATTATCGTGACGACATCCGTTTAAATTTAACCGGGTGTATGCTGTTTTTATCTTTCGCTTTCCTGCTGATGGCATACGAGCGATTTTTTATTTCCCCCGACACAAATTCCGGAATATTATACGATTTCATCAATTCCGCGTAGTAGGCTTCCGCGTTTTTCTGAGGAAGCAAAAATGGTTTTGTCGCGTCTCCCGTTTCGTTGATATAAGCCAGAAACGGACGGGTGTACAGACCATCCATGCGCCTGCTGCTGAAAACGATCCAGCGGCTGTTGGACGACCATGAATGATATGAATCGGCATATTCGCTGTTTGCCGCATCTAATGGTTTTCCTTCCCGTTTTTTCAGATCAATGATGTACAGGTCTGCATCCCGGTGCCATATCGGGAATGTTCCGTAGGAAGAAAGCGTGCATAATAAATAGTTGCCGTCGGGTGAAATGCGGGGAAAAGAGACGCTTTGCCCGGTTGTTGCGGCATTATATAAGGTGTCGACCGTGCTGCCGAAAGATTTTGATACGGGATCAAAAGCAATGCTGCATAGACTATATCTGAGTTGCCGGATGGAATCGGGGACGGCACATGCCGTTCCGCTACAGAAATAAAGCGTTTTGCCATCGGCGGAAAAGGCCGGAAACGTCTCAAAGTCGCCTTTTGAAAAAATCGGCGGGGCAACTAAAAGGGTCTGTTCTTCAATGTCGTAGACGACTACATCCGAGGCTTTGTCGAAAACCTCTACCCTTTGGGCAGGATGTAGTTCCTGCGTTGTTTTGTTTACGGAAAAGGCAATAAATTGTCCGGAAGGATGCCATGCCGGGTAAACCAATGGCGAAATGGTACGGTCTGTTTTTGTCTGCAAGATCTCTATCTCGTCGCCGTCAATCAATACCGTACCTGCATGTCCGGAGCGAATATGGAAAAGCATCTTGTCCGGATTCCGGTTGCAGAAAGAATGACAGTTTACGCAGTTGTAGCCGCTCATTTTATTCTCATAAACTGCCGTTTCTTTATATGTTTCCAACTCGCGCAGGTATATTCCCATCCTGTTCCATAACGCGTAACCCGGTTCTATTAGCCGGTATGCAATGTGAGAATCGACAGGATCTTCCGCAACATGGATATGGAATGTCTTACTAGCGCTTTTTTTACCGTCTTTTTGTATTGCAACGGCAATCCTTATTTGCTTCCCCTTTGCCGTATTAAGCAGTTTCATCCATTTTGAAGGGGGGATTGTAAACGACCCTTTTCTGTCGGATGAAATCCGGAACGAAAAATCACCGGCGCTAAAAACGGCGGTTGCTTTCCGGCAGGGTTTTATTGAAAAATTAAGCGGAGCAATATTGACCGGAATAGTGACGTCCGTATAATCCGGATATATTGCTATAACATTTTCATTAGACGTCGTTGTGGAGCTTTCGTTAAGAGCCTCCGTAACGTCCTCAGTCTGAGGGGGTTTGGCGGGGGGGGGGGGGGGGGGGGGGGGGGGGGGGGGGGGGGGGGGGGGGGGGGGGGGGGGGGGGGGGGGGGGGGGGGGGGGGGGG
>JAIRMH010000353.1 GCA_031258835.1 Tannerella sp. | reverse complement strand
TATGTCCACTTCATTTCCGATAATTTCCCATATATGACTTAGCTCTTCAAGATTATCATTGTTTATCGTGTAATTGATACGCAATTTGAACTTGGGATATAGCGTTTTCACTTCCTTAATATATTGCAGCGTTTGTCTGAAAAGGTCGAAACGGCCGTTTGTCATCAAATGTTCGTATGTTTTTTTAGTCAGTCCGTGCGTAGAAAGAGTAATTTCGTTCAATCCTGCTTCGGCAGCGTCCGAAATCAGTTCTTTTGTCAAGAGATTGCCGTTGGTAGTAAGCGATATATACGGTATTTTGTATTGCTTGCCCAATGCGATAATTTTAATCAGGTCTTTATGGAGAGTAGGTTCCGCTCCACATCCGATTTGCAACTTCAATGCCCTTTCAAACAATGCTTTTGCGATTCGTTCAATGTCTTCAAAACGGAAGCTGCCGCGATAGTTTTTCCGTTTTTCTTCGTCACTGAAATAACACATCTTGCAGCGAAGATTACAGGCAAGCACCGGATCAAGGAAAATACCGGTATACCGTTTTCCAAGTATATGCATTATCCATATACCCAACAACTTGACCCGCTCGTTTCTTACAAGACTCGCAATACGCAATAATGTGTATATATTCTGCATTTACAGTTCCAAATCTTCGACGGCGATCCCCTCACATTTTCGTTTTGTTTGGCCAACCGGCAAAGCATCGCTGTCCATTGCCATCTTTTTTACGGCTACCGTGCTCACGCCGCCGGCGCCAATCACTACTACTTTTCCCATTTTGTATTTATCTTTAATATGGCTTGTGGCCGATTAACCGGCAAATATACATTTTTTCCGGGAATTAATGCAAAAAACAAGATTTATTTGATTGCTTAACAAACATTTCCGGTATGCTCTGCCACTTTATGTGGTATGTTCGCAGAATGTACGAATAGCATCTCTCCCATATACTTTGCCAACATAATGTGTTGCACGGTTACAAGACAGCGTTTCGTACTGTTATTATGATGCTGCTTACAACATGGTAACGATACGTTCCCGTCATTACTATAACGCGACCTCTGTTATTACTATAACGCGATCGCGTCATTATTATAACGCGATCGCGTCATTACTATGACATGAGTGGAGTCATTACTATGACGTGAGCACGTTATTACTATGACGCGATCGCGTTATTACTATGACGTGACCTCTGTCATTACTATAACGTGACCCCTGTCATTACTATAACGCGACCTCTGTCGTCCTAAATGGATAAGTTCATCGTTGATAAAAGAAATCCATCCGAAAAAAAGGGAGGAGGATTTAATGTTGCTTATGATTTATTGTTTGAGGTCTCACCCATTTAGGAAAAAGTTCGACGTAGGGGCTATTTCAATTTCCGGAATCAATAACCGATTGTAAAACGTTCCCAGTGATGCGCCGGGGTTTCCAGTTCATCAATCATCGCTTTGGCATAGTCCTGAACGGATATTTTGCTTTCGCCTTTCTCGTTCATAATCAAATCATCTTTACCCAGACGGTACAGTCCCGTGCGTTCTCCCGGTTCGATACGTCCTGCCGGAGAGAAGAATACCCAGTCGATCTCTTTTTCATTCATCAGCGTATTAAGATAAAACTCACCGAGCGACTTCACACCTCCCATAATCTCTGCCGGGATAGCGCCCGAATCAATTACACGAACACCCGCTGCAACAAACAGCGTGCCTGCGCCGCCAACAATCAGCAATCGTTCCACACCCGCCTTTTTTGTCCCTTTCAGAATGGCAGGATACGTTTTCAGCGTGTCCTCATAAATATTGGGATTCTTCCAGCCCGGATTGTCTGCGCTGATCACAGCATCGCTCCCTTTTGCGATCTCTGCCACCTTATCCGCATCCGATACGTCAGCCTTTACAATCGTCAGGTTCGGATTCGAGATTTTAATCTTTTCGGGGTTGCGGACCACTGCCGTTACTTTAATACCCCGGTTCAATGCTTCATTCAGGATAGCGGAACCTACAAATCCGCTTGCTCCTATCAATACGATCTTTTTCATAATGATACATTTTAAAATGGTTTGTATTTTTTACAATACAAAAGTACAGATTTAATTGTTGCGGATAATAATACATCTCCGTCATATTATGGTAAATCTTCGCTAACGAATAATAATATGTATTCCGATGTAAAACCGTTTAATGTGTGCGCGACCTTACCACTTTAGCGTCGAATCCCTGAACTGTACCGGCGTTATACTCGTATGCCTGCGGAAATATTTGTTAAAGTTCGTCGGTTCGTTGAAACCCAATTCAAACCCAATTTCCTTTACAGACAAATTGCTGTATGACAACAACCGTTTGGCTTCGAGTATTGTCCGTGAGTCGATATAGGCTTTAGGTGTTTTCCCTGTAAGCGCTTTCACTTCTTTCGACAATACTTTCTCGTTTACTCCCAGCAGGGTGACATAATATTCCGTATTCCTGTTTTCCCGGAAATATTTTTCAACGGCATTGTAAAATTGCCCTCCGATCGTATTTAGTACCATAGGATACGAACCGGCATAGCTCCTTTCCGCCTCAAACAGGATAATACGGAGAAAACTCCGGGCAATTACGATCCGGAAAGCATCGATCTGTTGTTTTAATTCTTCGTCCAGTAAGGTGATCAGGTTTCCGACTAGTTGCGGACAGACAGGAACCGCCCTGTTCAAGCTGACGGGATTCAATATTCCAGCCGTATGCAAAAAATTGGAATCCGGTTCGGTTGCAGTAAAAAAGGTACTTGTGAATAAGATAATTTTACCGGAATAACCGGATGTTACATCAAATGCGCAAACCTGTCCCGATGATATGATCAATATTTCATTTGCTTTTATGACGGTTTCCCGGAAGTCAATCCTGAACATCGCTTCACCTTCCGTCAGCCATATAATTTGATAAAAAGTAGCCTTATGAGGCTGTCCAAGTAGTTCGGATAACTCTTTGACAAAC
>JAIRMH010000177.1 GCA_031258835.1 Tannerella sp. | reverse complement strand
CATGCCACCCAAAACAACCTGGTTCGAGCCTAAACTTCGTTCGGGATTAGTGATTCATTCATTAGACTGAGGCGCTCCCGATGATAAAAAACATCATATTTGATATGGGCGGCGTACTGTTCGACGTACGCCGCCGTAATATCTTTGTGGCATTCAATAACAATTTCAAGAAGGAATTTTATTTCGGAACGTCTCGAACTTGTTAATTATTTTTTGCTTCAAATTCAATTTCTCCATGTCTTCTTTTTCCAATTCCAGTTCAATCAATACTTTGGCTTTGGCCGGAATAATATCAAAATTTCTCTGTTCAAAATCTCTCTCATGTATCCTGAAAAAATCAAAAAAATCATAATCTAAAAGCATGGAAATCTTATACAAGGTATCCGTATCAATACTCTTCCTTTTTAAAAGGTAATCTACACTTTGTGGCTTTACCTCTAATAATTTAGCGAATTTTGCCTTGCTCAATTTTTTCTCAGACAAAATTAAACCGATTTTCTCCCCTATATGAATATTTGATTTAATCATTCTGTTTAAACTTTATTTGACAGCATAAAATTACTGTTTTTTTCTGTTTAGCCATCAGCATTTAGACAAAATATATATGATCTATTTTAGAAATAAAATCAAAATTTCTTTGTCAGTATCAAAATTTCTTTGTAGTTTTGGCGCGTGGAAAAATGTATATTATTTTATTAATCAAATGCCTATGAAAAGATTATTGTTTGTTATTTTTTTTGTTACCGTACTGGCTTCCTTGACAAACGTAGTCGGTCAAGTAAGGACGATTACCGGAACAGTTATCGACGAATATGGCGACGCGTTGCCGGGCGTTAATATTGCCATTGTTGGGACTTCGCAGGGAGTCATCACCGATTCGGAGGGGAAATACAGATTAAACGTATCCGATGCGAAACAGGTGATTCAATTTTCGTACGTCGGTTATGAAACTCAAAGAATTGAAGTTGGAAACAAGACTGAAATCCATGTTCAATTCACGGAAAATGCACAACATCTGGATGATGTTGTAGTGATTGGTTACGGTACCCAGAGAAAAGTAAACATGACTGGCGCCGTATCGGCAGTGAAGGTAGATGATAAAATCACAAGCCGGTCACTGTCAAATGTATCCTCCGGCTTGCAGGGATTGGTGCCCGGCCTTCAGGTGAGAAGTACGACAGGTATGGCAGGCAACGACGGGGCATCGCTGAAGATACGCGGTTTGGGATCGGTAAACGGTTCATCGCCGCTTGTGGTAGTCGACGGTATGCCGGATGTAGACATCAATCGTATCAACTGGCAGGATATAGAATCCATATCCGTACTGAAAGATGCAGCCTCGGCATCGGTTTACGGCTCTCGCGCTTCCAACGGCGTTATTCTGATAACTACACGGACAGGTTCCGGGGAGAACAAGACTAAAATCAGTTTCGATCTCTCATCCGCCATTGAACATCCTACACGCGCTTATGATTTCCTGGATAATTATCCGCGAGCATTGACCGCACACCAGTTTGCCGCCGCTTCATCGAACAAACGCGAAAGTTACCGCTTCAAGGACGGGACTATCGACCAGTGGCTGGCTTTGGGTATGATAGACCCGCTTCGCTATCCCAATACCGATATTTATGATACGTTCATGCGCGATGGATCATTACAAAACTATACCGTTTCAGCAATGGGCGGTAACGGCGACAAGTCAAACTTTTACATTTCCCTCGGCATGATGGACAAGCAGGGCGTGCAGATAAACAATGACTACAAACAGTACAACACGCGCTTCAACTTGGATTTCAAACTGTTAAATAGCCTGAAGACAGGCATACGTTTTGACGGTAACTGGTCTACCTATCGTTACAGCGGCCTTGCCGACGGCATTACCGAGAATGATACGGGCAACTCGGCAGGAGGCGACATGCAGTATGCCATATCCGGAATCCTCCCGTACGATCCCGTAACAGGAAAATTCGGAGGCGCTATGGCTTATGGCGAGGATATTCAGGCGTATAACCCATATTCGAGATTTTTTGAAGGACGGGGACCTAAACAGCAACGCCAGCAACTTAACGGCCAGATGTATCTGGAATGGAATATCTTCAAAGGTTTCACGGCACATGTCGATTATTCGTTGAGGTATACGGATTATTTTTCAAAGACGGCGGAGATTCCTACGGGATGGGCATATAACTTCCAGACAGGTCAGGATATCGGTCGTGAATATGTAGGTAGCAATGCAGGCGTAAGCGACAGCCAGACGACGATGTACAAGACACAGTTGAACGGTCGATTAAATTATAACACCAAAATTGCAAGCGCTCACGACATAAGCGCCATGTTTTTGTACAGTGAAGAATACTGGAATTCGCGTTCTCTCGGCGCTTCGCGCAATGACCGCCTGCATCCGAGCATAACGGACATCAACGGCGCCTTGACAAACGTGCAAAGCAACAGCGGAAGCGGCTATACCGAAGGGCTGTTGTCGTATGTAGGCCGTGTCAATTATACGGGATACGATAAATATTTGTTTGAATTTAATTTCCGTGTGGACGGTTCTTCCCGCTTCTACGAGGGGCATAAGTATGGATTTTTCCCGTCTGCGGCATTAGGCTGGAGGTTTACCGAAGAATCGTTTGTCAAACCTTTTACCGATTCATGGCTAAGCTATGGTAAGCTACGCGTATCGTGGGGAGAAACGGGTTATAACAATGGCGTCAATCGTACGGAACAACAGGAATTACTGTCGACCAAAAATTATTATACGACAGAGGTTGTGAAAGGATTTGTTAACTCAAAGATGATAAACGAACAACTGTCATGGGAAACTTCGGAAGTGCTCAATATCGGCCTTGACCTGAAATTTTTACGGGGCAGGCTGGAAACAGAGTTGGATTATTATGATCGTTATACAAAAGATATGATTCGTCCGTCCGAGATTTCTTCCTTATTGGCGCAAGCGGTTACCGCTCCCCGCATAAACATAGGGAACATGCGAAACAGAGGCGTGGAAGTGACGCTTACATGGAGAGACCGCATAAATGATTTTGATTACAGTATCAATTTCAACGGAGCATATAATAAAAACCGGCTGGAAAAATGGAATGAGTTACTTACAAGAGGATGGATCTATCTTGACATGCCGTATCATTTCCTCCTCACGTACGAAAATGCAGGCATTGCCCAGACGTGGGAAGATGTGTATAACAGCACTCCGCAGAGCATATCTCCGGGCGACGTGATCCGGAAAGACCTTAACGGTGACGGTCGTATCGATGGCACCGACATGAGAGCATATCCCGAATATCAACGCGACGACCCTACGGTGACATACGGCTTTACATTGACTGCCGGCTTCAAAGGATTCGACTTCGTGGCGCTGTTTAACGGTGCTGCCGGACGTTACGATTACTGGTACACGGACTTTAACAAGACGAATGTTAGCGATGCTCGTTTTGCATGGACATGGTATCAGTATGAAAACCCCTGGTCGCTCGAAAACAGGGATACAAACGTACCCCGGCTTTCAACAAGCTCATCTACCAGCGACAACTCTTTCTGGCTCTATGATATGTCTTACCTGCGGCTTAAAAATCTGCAGTTAGGATATAATATACCGCAAAAACTCCTGACTAAAGTGTATATTTCGAGTTTACGGATATTCCTGTCCTCCGAGAACCTGTTTACATTGACCGAATATCCGGGTCTTGACCCCGAAAAAACCAACAGCGCGAGGGATTTATATCCGATAAACAGATCTTATTCGGCAGGTGTTAAAGTCAGTTTTTAAAACATATAACATAATGTATCGTATGAAAAATATATATATATTCAACAAAGGATTTATTGTTGCGATTGCAGGTATGATTCTCGTTTCTTCCTGCCACGACGACTTGTTGACGCAACTTTCGACCACCGAACTGGCGTCCGACCTTTTCTGGAAAACGGAAGACGACGCCACGTACGCCTTGAACGGCGCTTATGCCGAAACACGAGGCTTGTTTGATCGCGACTATATGTTCGACGGACTGGGAGAATACATCAGGTGGAGATCCTCCGCCGCCGACAATCAATCAACCGTGCCAAGAGCCTACGCTTACAAAAGCGGGACATACAGTAATCCTTCATCAACGACCGGCAGCACCTACGGAAATTATTTCACCTATTCGTATGCGGGCATCAACCGGGCTAACTATGTAATACAAAACGTAGAGAAGATGATTGAAAACGCTACCAGCGAAACAACAAGGAAAAGCCTGGAAGCCATTGTCGGCGAAGCGCGGATGATGCGGGGAATGATTTATTTCCGCCTGATTACGATGTGGGGCGATGTACCGTATTTCGACAAAATAATCACCAGTAACGACGAAGTGCAATCCTTGCCCCGCACTGCGATAGCAGAGATAAAAGACAAAATACTCGAAGATTTCACTTATGCTTATGAACACTGTACCGACAAACCTGTGGCGCTCGGTCGTTTCACGAAATGGGGCGCACTTGCTTTTCGCGGGAAACTCAAATTGTACTGGGCATGCTGGAACCGTACAAACTGGCCATGGGGTAAAACTGTGGCACCGAACGGAGGATGGCCGGAGCTGGAAACTTTTACCGCTAATCAATCCGAATCGGATCAGTATTATAAAGATGCTGCCGCCGATTTGCGCACGGTTGTGGAACAGTCAGGGCTGAAACTCTACATGAACGGTGAACCGGGAGAATGGGGGAACCTTGGCGAGTGCGAGACACTTCCCAACTACTATCATCTGTTTACTCCGAAAGCCAATTCCGATGGAGAGTTGATGGTCGTTTTTAATCATGGAGGCACAGGCACCAGTCAGGGTGAAGAACTGATGCGCGACTGGGGAACCCGCGCTACCGAAGGCTCACAAGGATGGGGTCAGCCGCGTTTTGGAATAGCAGACCGCTATCAATCGACTGTCACGGGAGATTTCGTAGAGCCGCTTATACGCCTTAACCCAAGCACTGACAATGACGCTTATACAAGGGAACATTCCGCACTCAATCCTCAGTCGTACCTCGACCGTGACTACCGGATGAAAGCCACTCTATTGTGGGAAGGAGAGACGATGGCTACCATGTTGAGTTTATCGTTCGACAGGTATCGCCGTTATCGTTACAAAACGCTCACCGGCACAGTCTCCGATTATCCGGCGCCTAACGACGCTATTAACGCAGATGCGGACGCCGAAGGTTTCATAATGAGGAAATTTGTGCGTAACTATGCCGGACAAGGTCGTTCCGACGGCGATTACAGCTATCCTGTCATGCGCCTTGCCGACGTCTATCTGTTATATGCCGAAGCAGCTAACGAAGCTTACGGGCCGACAGGTGACGGAGGATTGGCCGTAGAATTAGTCGACAAAGTGCGCCGGCGCGGTAATCTGCCCCCTCTTAAACAAGAGAAATACGCCGACAAACAGACATTTTTCTATGCAATAGAACAGGAACGCATCATAGAACTGTTTGCCGAAGGACACCGTTTCTGGGATTTGCGTCGCTGGCGCTCCATCGAAAGAGCGTGGGTTGAACCGCAGACTTCGGGCGGCGTACGTCTTTACGATTCGTGGGGCGCGTTGAAAAATACGTATTTCAACAATACTTCATTCCTGAGCTATCAGCGCATATATATCTTTCAGATTCCTAATGGAGAACGTAACAGGAACCCGAATCTTACCCAGAATAAACCCTGGCTGTAAGGAGTTATGAATTATAAATTTATGAGTTAAATACAACTATGATCATGAAGAAAAATATATTTAAAACAATACTGTTGATTGCAGGTGTGGCGTTTTGGAACGGATGCAACGATTATCCCATTGATGAAGACGGCTTGCTCATCTCCGAAAGAACGGACTGCTATGTCGGCAGTCTCACATTGCTTGATACAGATCTGCAAACAATCATCGTCGGAAACGCATACGTCGATACGCTCGAACAGGTCATCATCGCTTATGTTCGCTTCGGAGCACCGCTTAATAACCTATGGCCGCAATTCTCGCTGGGGACGGATATGAAGTTAAGCCCCAAGATAACTTCGCGCATAGACTTCACGCCTTCTAAAATGAATATCGAATTTACTGCAGCCGAATTTGGCTCTGATGATTTGAGTAAAAAAATCATTGCCGACAGGACAAAATTTCCTTCCGGCGCCCTGAAATATACCGTTATTTCGGGTAACAGGAAGATACGGAAAGAATATACCGTCCTGATTGTAGAACGGAAATTACAGTAGATAACTAAAAAGATAAATAATTAAAAAGTTAATATCATGAACAGGAAAAGATATAATATTCCGATATTACTGTTTGCTTTTACAGCCCTGTTGTCGTGCGACGACGGCATAACGCTCATCGGCGATTCCGTAACGAAATTATCCAATGACTGCATTAAGCGCAGCCTGCCCGTAGCGCCGAACATTGTGGGTAACAACATAGAATTTGCATACGCTATGGCGCTGCCCTCAGATCTCGGCAAACTGCAGTCGGCACAGGTCGTCGCTTCAATACCGGGCGGTGAGGGTACTCGTTTCGACCCCAATTCATATTATACCAATAATGCGGGATTAGACGTACCCGTACCGGTTGCTTCCGAAAGCGTTACGAACGGCGCTACCACCTCTGTGACGTTTACGGCCGACACGTGCGCCTCGACGCTTCGCTACTATTATTATATTCCCGAAGAAGCGCGAGACAGGGAAGTCAGTTTCACATTCTCGGTAAAGGCAAGCAACGGGCAGACTGCCGAATATAAAATGGGACCCTACAAGATATCGAAAATGGATATGACGCTCAATAAGGTTCTCTCGCACGGTAACGCCTGCTATATCTCGTTTCATAACGACGGCGAAGCTGTGACGGTTTACACGGCGGCAGACCTTGCGGCAAACAGCTCTCTGGCATCACAAACAGATCTGGTATATACCTACAACGACAATACCGATCTTACGCACGGCTTCTTTGCCGCCAATGCACCCGCGGAACTCCATCCCGGAGTGACGTTCCCCTCCGGTTTCGTAAGCAACACAAAAATCATTAAAGTTTACGGCTTGCGCGACCGCCAGTTGTCCGATCTCAACAGCAGCCTCCATGTCGACGATCTCGACTTCCAGGAAATAAGTTTCAATACATACTATTCAAATGCCCTGAAACTTGTCACCGAAGGCGGACTGTGGATTGAAACGGCCGACGGACAGTATCGCGCTTTCGTTTTTATAAACGCTACCGCCGCCAATACCGCAACGATTAGCGTTAAGAGATACAAAATGTAGCGCTCTTTACCGACTCCTATGACTCCTATGATATACAAACGGACGGTAATACTGGCGTGCTCCATTATCCTTACAAATGCTGCCGCGCAGGAACATCCTCATATCGTGATTAACAACGATCGTAAAGAGGAAATAATTCGGAAGATAGAGGAATATCAATGGGCGAAAGACGTCTTCGACGGCGTAAAAAACGAGATAGACTCTTTCGTAACGATACATCAGACCGATCCGGAATGGATATTGAGCCGTTACTTAATGAATCGCGCCGAAGGACGGCGTTATACCCGCTTTATTTCCGATAAAGAGGGCACTGAATTGGTTGGATACGGGGGCGATGCTCCCGTTCCTACTATTCGTGTGTCGCCTCATAAACGCGGGCCGGTTACTCCCCAGTCCGGTTCCTACAGGATGCCGGAAATAAAAGAACTCGTCCCTTATGATACGTCGATGACGATGATTTTACAGAACGCGAATACAATGGAATACGAACGTATTGATCCCAAATCGTTGGTAGGAAGCATAAACCGCCGGTTCAATGAATTGACATTCAAGGCAAGCGTGATATACTGGCTTACGGGCGATGAACGATATGCGCGATTCGCTGCCGATTTGCTCGACCAATGGGTTAAAGGCGCTTATTATCAGCAGCCGGTCGAAGGACCCGGACGTACCGGCTTCATCAATATCCAGACTTTAGGAGACGAAGCCTCAAAGGATATGATTTTCGCATACGATTTCCTGCAACCGTACATGAATGTCAATTCTTATGACCTTTCATTCTATGAAACGGTTTTCGAAAAGATTGTCCGCACTCTGGCATATCGCGGCCTTACCGGAAACAATTGGTATGCTGCTGAAAGTTCGACGCTGGTAGCGGCTGCGCTGGCGCTCGACAACAAACAAAAAAGAGATTATTTCCTCCAATATTTCTTCTCGAAAGATACCGTAAGTAACGGTATCGGGCAAATAGCCCTCCCCACGACAGTAAATGATTGGTTAACCGTTGACGGTCACTGGCGGGAACCCGGCGGATACCATAATTATCCGGTATCGAAATTATTGGAATCGGCTTTATTGCTCGAGAACAACGGTTTTGATGTGTTCCGGCGTTTCCCTCAACTCTTCAAGGCTTCCTTTGCTATGATTCATTATTCTTTTCCAAACCTGACGGCCGCCGCTTTCGGCGATACAGGCAGGCCGCGACAAAGCGCCGAATGTCTGGAAACGGGACTGTTGATGGCCAAAAAATACCAAATGCCCATATATGAAGAGATGATGGGTGTGATGCAGTTACTACTCGCTAACGGTTACGACCGTTCGAAAAACGGTATTATGGCATTATTACATTATTTGCCTGAAATTAAAGCAGACAGTGCAAAGCCATTCCAGTGGAACCGCAGCGAAACGCTTGATTTCGCCGAAGCTTATTATCAACGCAACGGCATGGATGCCGAAAACGGGATGATGTACGTCGTTCACGGCGCATCCTATAATCATAATCACGCCAACGGCATGTCGATGGAACTCTACGGCAAAGGCTGCGTTACCGGAGCGGATCCGGGCAACGGGCCTAATTACGAACATCCGATGCACATCTATTACTATGCCGCCTGGGCGGCGCATAATACGGTGGTAGCGGCCGGCGCCTCGTCATCAATTCCACGTGTGACGGGTGGTGGAGGAACGAAAAATATCGGCAAAATCAATCTGATTGCAATCGAACCTGCACCTAAAACCAAAGCGCTTTCGGAAAACTTTTCGTTTACCGATACAAAATATTTTGAGGCCTCAACGAAAACAAACCAACAGCGTACAATGGCTTTAATACGCACTTCCGACACTACCGGCTATTACCTTGACATTTTTCGTTCGGACAATCATGTTTCAAACGATTATCTGTATCATAATACAGGCGATTACGTTGCGTTACTCAACGAAAAGGGCGATCCTGTCGCAACGGACGAAACCGTTTATCCCGTTATCGGCGACGACATTCCCGGATTACGTTTCCTCAAAGAAGTGCAAACGACCGGTTTATACAAACGATCATTAAAGGCTCATTTCCTTTCATCCGGCGACCCGGACGGAGCACAGTCGATGGATGTATGGATACCGGCCTCCGGAAATAAATCTTTTTATACAGCCAGGGCGCCCGCTACAAAAACAGCCTCTCCTCCGTATAATCGTCTGCCGACACCCGTCCTGATAATTCGTACGGAAGGCAGCGCAAACGCATGGAGTGATCCGTTTATTGCGACATTCGAACCATATAGGGGCGATAGTGGTACAATAACCGGAATATCGCGCAAAATTTCAGGCAACGGTGCACAAGTCGCCATAGAAGTCAAAAGAGGCGACTGCGAAGAAATCATTTTTCATTCGATTAATGATAACGGGAAATTTACCGGCAACCATTCCGGTTTCACGGGCAGATTCGGCATCATCTCGCTATCAGAAGGAAAACTGAAATCCATGTATATAGGAAAAGGCAGCATGATACGGCATGAAAATATCAAAATAGAATATCCGGACGGAGACAGTCATTCAGCATGTATCACGCTACATGATAAAACATTATCAGTCAATTCTTCATCTGCCGCAAAGCTGATTTTCAGGGGCAGTTCTTATAACCTGAAAGAAGGAATGAATGAGATAGATTATCATTAAATGACGCTCTGCCACTTCATGTGACCGGCAAATGCGCGCGTCATTGGCGCTGGGGGCGGAGGAGGTCGTTGATAGTTTTGACGGGACTGAACGTTTCCGCAGGGACTTCTACAAAAACCG
This sequence comes from Tannerella sp., assembly GCA_031258835.1. GTDB lineage: Bacteria > Bacteroidota > Bacteroidia > Bacteroidales > Tannerellaceae > Tannerella. The sequence continues at coordinate 1,684 of JAIRMH010000177.1, read as the reverse complement.
TATTCCAGTCGCTCATTGCTCCGTTCCACAGGCCGGGCAGTTCGAGTGCTTTCAGTTCGCGCCCGTCTTTACTCTTTTTCGAGATAAAACCTGTATCCTTATCCACATAGTCCGGCAGATTATATTTCCTGCCATGTACATCTCTAAGGGCGCAGACCAGATCCACCGGATTAAAATGCGAACCCTGTTCAAACGCTGCCTTTGCTTCGGGATCGTTCATGTCAATCTGCGAACTCTCCAGGATCTGTGGAGAGATTGTCCCGTCCGCGTCAACCGTCAGAAACGGTCCGCCGCCCGGCTCCCCGACATTTTTCACCATACCGCAGACACGCAACGGACGCATTAGTTTACGCTTAATGTAAAGCACCAGTTCTACATCTTCAAAATACTTGATCTCGGGGTTTTTAACACACAACGTATCCTGAAGGAAATAGATCATTTCTTCTATCCGGTCATGCGTATAATCGCCGCTTTCGATAAGACGCACATAACCGAATATCTTTTTCTGCAACGTCACAAGTGCTCCTGCCAGCACTTTTTTAAATCGTACGGTAACATCTTTCATTCCGTCTGGCGTTACATTATCTATATTCTTTATGAAAACCACATCGCTATCCAATTGATTGAGGTTTTGTATCAGGGCGCCATGCCCTCCCGGACGGAACACCAGCCGCCCTTCCGCATCATGGAACGGAACATTCGCCATATCGACGGCGATCGTATCCGTATCCGCCTGTTGCGTGCTGAATGACAAATCGTACGTAACGCCGTATCGCTCCTCATAAATCGCCTTTTTCTCCTGTACCAGAGCCTCAAACAAAGGAAGATGTTCCGGTGATACGGTAAAATGTATTGCGACCACACGATTCGCATTTTCGGCATACATCGCGCCTTCGGACAGATGTTCCTCCATTGCGGTACGCGCACCTTCAGGATAACGGTAGAACAACAATAAACCTTTCGGCAAGTAACCGTAAGCAAGTCCTTTCGATTCCAGCAAGTTCGCTACGACATCCTTATATCGTCCGTTTGCGATTAGAGAAGGTATATCCGCTCCCTCATTCGCCCGGCAGACATCGTTCAACGCATCATAAAAGGCAAAATTCCGTATTCCGTCAAAAAAAGCCTTCTCAAAATCAGTAACGGGCGTATTGCAGGAAGCGGACAAAAACGCAAACAAATCTTTAAACATCCGGCTTGCCGCGCCTGACGCCGGGACAAATTTCGTAATCCGTTTTTCACCCTTCCGATATTCATTCCACGATTTTATATAATCGTCCTGTTCCTCTTCGGTAAGACGCATAATACCTTTCGCGACGGATGCCGACGATTTTATTTTGAGGTACGGAAAACCTTTTACGAAATAATTCAATTGTTCTTCTACCTGATTTTCAGTCAGATTCTTCGCCTTAAGCTGCAATAAATCTTCCGGTTTTAGCATAACATAAAATTTTTTTATTGGTTTAGCATTTTTACCCCCAAAGATAGCTTATTTTTCACAACAGTCAAATTCTTTTTCCGAAAAAAGTGCAATTATAATAATCGAAATAGCTTTGCGCCGCTTTCGCCAAATCAACTATATTCATCTCCCTGCCCGAATCTTTCCCAAACGATCGCAATGTCGCTCCGGCAGGAAGCCACGACGTTCCGTGCGACCAGAGGATTAGCCCGTATTCTCCGGCTG
>JAIRMH010000334.1 GCA_031258835.1 Tannerella sp. | reverse complement strand
GCTCTTTTCTTTTTCACCGCCAAACGGAGAGCATTTTTTCTTTCTGTCCGGATTAATTTTTTGCCGCAACCTGTTTGCAACATCGAAACAATAGTGCACCTTTTTCCGAAAAGTTGCATTTTCCGCACTATTCTCAAGACTGCCGGTTATTAACACCATGTTCATAATTTCCCAGTTGAAACCTAATTATACGGAACAGGATGCAATATGCTTATTGTCAATATTTTTATCCACTGTCCGGATAGGGGGGGGGGAATGTAATATCGACAATCCTGTCAACACGTTTTCAATAGGCCGGTAAGTGATTCAAAAGAATATTTTCTACAAAATTGCTATTTTTTGACAAGTTTGTATTCGTTTTTCCTTTCCGGGAAAACTACCTTTGCACAAATTTTATAACGATATTATTATCTTGATATGATTGCACCACAAAAAATAAAGGCTATACAGATAAGAGATATTCCCCGCTTGACGTCCCTGGCGTCCCGTACTCAACATGGGGGGGGGGTAATCCTCTCTATATAAGCCACTTAGCGCTAAAATTTGCGATCACTTCGGAATTTGCAATTACTCCAAAATTTGCGATATTAATAGATTATTATCAGACTTTTATTTTTCAACTGTGTCTGTCTCTCCGGCAAATGCAGTTTATATTGTTATATATAATCCAATCTATTCACCTGTTAAATTTAATGCCTATGGAAACAGAAAATAAAAACCGTATCTGATTTATATTAATGTAAGTCATACAATTTAATTTATGCGTATCGCTTAATAAATACGCAATCGCGCTCTTATTCATTATGAATAAAACATCTCTTACGAAAAAACACGAATAACATTTATTGTTTTTCGAGGTTGAAATTTGTTATTTATTTTTTATCGAATCTATCTTATTTTTTCTAAAAACATGAAGAATAATTTATATGGAATTTATATCAGATGTCTGATAGTATTTTTATTATCATTTCCCGGCAGCCGTATTTGCTATGCCGATCCGATAATCGCTCAATCGGGGACGAAGAATATCAAAGGCGTCATTATTGACACGAACGGCGATCCTCTTCCCGGAGCAACGATCCAGATCAAAGGGACAACGAAGGGTGTCATTACTGATGCAGACGGGAAATTCTCGGACTTAACAGCGACGAACAGTGACATATTGGTCGTCATGTACATCGGTATGACGACGAAAGAAATCCCCGTTACCGATAAAACGGATTTTACAATTGTATTGGAGGAAGCGTCCATTGCATTGGAGGAAGTTCAGGTAGTCGCTTTCGGCAGGCAGAAGAAAGAGTCTGTCATATCATCCATCACCAGCGTAAGGCCATCGGATTTGAAAGTGCCCAGCAGTAACCTCACCACCGCGATGGCAGGGCGCATAGCCGGTATCATCGCTTATCAACGGAGCGGTGAACCCGGCGTCGACAATGCGGACTTTTTCATCCGGGGCGTCACCACATTCGGATACAAAAAAGACCCACTGCTTTTGTTGGACAACAATGAAATATCGTCGTCGGAACTGGCGCGCATCCAACCGGACGACATCGCCAGCTTCAATATCATGAAAGACGCCGCCGCCACTGCACTGTACGGTTCGCGCGGCGCTAACGGCGTGATTCTTGTGACGACCAAAGAAGGCGTGGAAGGGAAAGCACGGTTAAACATCCGCATAGAAGAATCCATCTCTACCCCTACCCGTAATATAGAACTGGCCGACCCGATAACGTACATGCGGTTGCACAACGAAGCCGTCCGCACGCGTGACCCGCTGGGAATCACGCTTTACAGTCAAAATAAAATCGACAATACCATCCGCGGCGGGAACCCGTACGTCTATCCGGCCAACGACTGGTACGACCTCATGTTCAACGATATTGCCCAAAGCCAGCGGGTAAATTTCAACTTGAACGGAGGAGGCAAAGTCGCCCGCTATTACATTGCAGGAACTTACAATAACGACAACGGCAACCTGAAAGTTAACAGGATGAATAACTTTAACAGTAATATCAATGTTCAAAGGTTCATGTTGCGGACAAATGTAAATATCAATGTCACGCCCACGACGGAGGTAAAAGTCCGTTTGCAGGGTAAGTTTGATGATTACCACGGCCCGATTGACGGTGGAGAAGCCATTTACCGGAAAGTGATGCGTACCAACCCGGTATTGTTTCCTCCCTATTATCTTCCGGACGAGGCCAACATTCATACCCGGCACATCCTGTTCGGGAATTACGACAAGGCGCAATATACTAATCCCTACGCCGACATGACGAAAGGGTATAAGGAATCTTCCGATTCGCAGATGTTCGCACAGTTTGAACTGGAACAAAATCTGGAGTTCCTGCTGAAAGGCCTTTCTTTCCGCGGCATGTTCAATACTTCGCGCTATTCTTATTTCGACGTGCAGCGCTTTTATAACCCTTTCTACTATAATGTAGCGTATTACGACAAGACAAACGACGTTTACAGGCTGACGCTTCTTAATGAACAGTCCGGTCGCGAATACTTAGGTTATAACGAAGGACAGAAAAAAGTAGAATCGACGATGTATGGGGAGAGCGCCCTGAATTGGAACCAAACGTATAACGAAGACCACAACGTCGGGGGCATGCTGGTGTTTACCGTGCGCAACTATCAGGCCTCCAATGCGGGAGATTTGCAACGCTCCCTACCGTCGCGGAATGTGAATCTGGCCGGACGTTTTACGTATGCGTTCGCATCGAAATACTTTACCGAGTTCAATTTCGGCTATAACGGTTCCGAGCGTTTCGCACGGAAAGAACGGTTCGGATTCTTCCCCTCCGGAGGCGCCGGCTGGATTATTTCGAACGAAGCGTTTTACGGCGAGGGTTTGAAACGGATTCTTCCCAAATTTAAACTCAAAGGCACCTACGGCTTAGTAGGAAACGACGCCATCGGATCGGAAGCAGACCGTTTTTTCTATCTCTCCAATGTAAATATGGAGAATGGCGATCGCGGATCCTCCTTTGGCACGTATGGAAATTCAAGCGGCGGCTATTACCTGAGCGGCATTTCCATTTCCCGTTATGCAAATGATCTGATCACATGGGAAGTATCGAGAAAATTGAATGTGGGATTCGAAGCCAATTTGTACGATCAACTGGAAATTGTGGCGGACTATTTCACGGAACATCGCTCCAATATCCTGATGGCGCGTCAATCGATCCCGGCAACGATGGGACTTCAGAGTGCTATCAGCGCCAATATCGGCGAAGCCGCCTCCCACGGAGTAGATATCTCTTTCGATTATACCCACTACGTGAAGAAAGACTTCTGGCTGAAAGGGATGGCCAATTTCACGTATGCGACCAGCGAATTTCTCGTCTATGAAGAGCCTGATTATTCCGAAACGCCATGGAAATCGCGCGTCGGGACTTCATTGAACCAGGCGACCGGATACGTCGCCGAGCGTCTGTTTGTGGATGAAGAAGAAATACGTAATTCGCCGATCCAGTTTGGCACGTACATGGCGGGAGACATCAAGTATAAAGACATTAACAACGACGGTAAAATCACAGAATTGGACCAGGTGCCAATCGGTTATCCTACCAGTCCCGAAATTGTTTACGGTGTCATCCTCTCCACAGGTTATAAAAATTTCGACATCTCCTGTTTTTTTCAGGGGTTAGCGCGAGAATCGTTCTGGATCGACCTAAGCGACGACCTGGCAAACGGTCGGATAGGGACGGCTCCTTTTATCAACCGGGAAGGTGCGCTGCTGAAAGCGTACGCCGACGACCACTGGTCGGAAGACAACCGGAATGTATATGCGCTGTACCCCCGATTGGCGGAAACACATATTCAGAACAATGAGCAACGGTCTACCTGGTTTATGCAAAACGGCGCTTTCCTGCGCTTGAAGTCGCTGGAATTCGGCTATACGGTTCCGGCGCGTTTATCGAAGAAAGTCCTGATCGACAATTTCCGCGTTTATTTCAGCGGCACCAATTTGATGACCTTCAGCCGGTTTAAACTTTGGGATCCGGAGATGGGCGGCAACGGATTGGGCTATCCTGTTCAAAAAGTGTATAACTTAGGACTGCAAATATCCTTCTAATATTCAAACATAAAATAACGAGATATGAAAATAATTATAAAAATCATTCTTTTATCGGTTTTCACAGGCGGTTTTGTTTCCTGTGGAGATTACTTAGATGTTGTTCCGGATAATGTTGCGACTATCGACTACGCTTTCCGGAATCGCACGGCCTGCGAAAAGTATCTGTTTACATGCTATAGCTATATGCCCCGTCATGGCGACATAGGTTGGGATCCTGCCATGTCGGGAGGCGATGAGACCTGGACACATGCCTTTATAAACTGGACTACGCGGAGTTTGGCACAGGGTACGCAATCCACCATCAGCCCCATCATCAATTTCTGGAACGGGGAAAACGGTGCTCCGAGTAACCTGTGGATAGGAATACGGGATTGCAATATATTCCTCGAAAATGTAGATCAAGTCATCGATCTGCCCGCATATGAAAAGAAACGATGGATCGCTGAAGTAAAATTCCTGAAAGCGTACTATCATTTTTATCTTTTCAGGATGTATGGTCCCATTCCGATCGTAGACGTAAACGTTCCCTCATCGGGCACTCCCGACGAGGTAAAACCTTATCGCGAGCCTGTGGATGACGTTGTGAACTACATTGTCAATTTGCTCGACGAAGCGGCGATAGATCTTCCGTTGGAAAGAGACATCGTGGAAGGAACGGAAGCCGGAAGGGCCAACAATCTGATCGCCAAAAGTACGCGCGCCAAAGTATTGGTGTATGCCGCCAGCAAACTGTTTAACGGGAATACCGATTACATGAATATGATCGACGAACGGGGCGTTCGACTGTTTCCGCAGGAGAATGATGCGGAAAAATGGAAGATTGCCGCCGAAGCCTGCCGGGAAGCCATTGAAATGTGCCACGCACAAAACAAAAGACTGTATGACCTGATCGACCCTCAATTGAATATGGAAAACGATACATTTAAAATACAAACCATGTATCGCCAAGCCATTTGCGACCGGTGGAACTGCGAGTTGATATGGGGCGGGGTCAATTACGACTGCACGACATTGTCCCGTCAGGGACAGGCGAAAATTATGCGCCTTGCAGCCGAACACACCTCAATTCGTTCGGAATGGGGACCCACCCTGAAACTTGTGGAAAGATATTATTCCGACAAGGGCGTTCCCATCAATGAAGACATAGACTGGGTAAATAAAGGATGGTATCTGAACCGACACAAAATACGTACCGAGCCTTCTTCGGGAAAAGAGAAATTCTTAGTAAAGGAAGGACAACGAACCGTGTACCTGCATTATAACAGGGATCCCCGTTTTTATGCAAGCATCGGTTTCGACAGAGGTATTTATTTCGGAAACGGATATACCAAATTCCCCGATAATGTGAAACATTGCGAGTTTCGCGTCCGGGAATATTCGGGCATGTCATCCACTTCCGAATGTTTTTCCATTACGGGATATTCTGCAAAGAAAATGCACAGTTACAGGAATGCCGTTACGGAAACGAACGATAATGTGGAGTATTATCCTTTCCCCGTCATTCGTTTAGCCGACCTTTACCTTTTGTATGCCGAAGCATTGAATGAATACGGCGGCCCCAGCCCGGACGTATTTCACTACCTCGATCTTGTCCGTAACCGCGTAGGACTTGAGGGCGTTCAGGAATCGTGGCGCAAATATTCCATAAATCCGGAAAAGCCGAACAATAAAGACGGGTTGCGCGATATTATCCATCATGAACGCACCATCGAATTAGCCTTCGAAGGCGAACGTTTTTGGGACATCCGCCGGTGGAAAAAAATCAGCGAACTCAATGAACAGCCTCTGGGATGGAACAGTTTGCGCGGAGAAACGGAAGAAGATTTCTATACGGTTACTTCCGTAGCACAAACGCCGGTACGGTTCTCGGTAAAAGATTATCTATGGCCGATAAAGGAATATGAACTGTCTATCAATGGAAAACTTATACAGAATTATAACTGGTAATTTGAATCATTTAAAATAGGAAAAATTATGAATAAGTATATATTTTTACCGTTGCTGGCCTTGCTATATGCTTGCGCGGAAGACAGGAAACCGGAAATAATAATTGACAGCGATCCTCCCAAGCCGGTATCCGATGTAAGAGTAACGAATATCCCCGGTGGGGCTGTTTTGAAGTATCAGCTGCCCGACGACGAAGATTTGCTGTTTGTAAAAGCAGCCTATTCGTACAAGGAAGGACACCGTGCGGAAGCACGCAGCTCCCTGTATTGCGATTCCATTAAAATACTGGGATTCGGTACGGAAGACGAACGAACCGTGGAATTATCGGCCGTAGACCGCAGTAAAAACGAATCGACACCGATAAGCGCCAAAATAAAACCGCTGGAAGCGCCGGTAAGCATTATAGGGAAAACGATTGAAATAATGCCGGACTTCGGCGGCGTACATCTTTACTGGCAGAATCCGGATCGCGCGGAGATCTCCGTCGTACTCGAAAAGGAAGATAATAATAATGAGTTTGTCCCGGTGGAAACTTTTTACAGTACGATGGCAAACGGCGACGTTGCCGCCCGCGGAATGGATACTATTCCCGGAAATTTCAGGGCTTACGTGCAGGATCGCTGGGAAAACAAAAGCATTATTACGGAAGCCACGTTAACACCCCTGTTTGAACAGTTATTCGACAGGCTGAAATTCCAGGCGCTTTATATCGAAGGAGATGAACCTATGGCGTGGGGCTGGGTTTTGTCCCAACTGTTCGACGGGGATCTTACTACCGGCTTCCATACGGCGCAAGGTACGGGACGATGGCCACAATGGATCACGTTCGACATGGGCATCGTCGGGAAAATCAGCCGTATCAAGGTGTGGCAGCGAGACGAGAGCGGATCCTGGATTTTCCGTCACGGGAATCCCAAACGCTTTGAAATATGGGGAACGAATGACGTAGATAATATGGAAGACTGGGATGCCTGGACAAAGATGATGGAGTGTGAAAGCGTCAAGCCGTCAGGCCTGCCGGAGGGAGAAAATTCTGCCGAAGATCTGGCGCTGATCGCCGCCGGGGAAGAATTTGTCTGTTCGCCGGAAGCGCCTGCCGTCCGCTATTTGCGCATGAAAGTTTTGGAGAACTGGTCGGGAGGCGACTTTTTCCACCTTATGGAAATAGAAGTCTACGGTAAAATAGAAAATTAACCTGTTAAAAGTAGAACCTATGAAATTATATAAAACATTTGCCTGCATGACGCTTTGCGCTATCGCCGGATTCTTTTCCTGCGACAGCATGCATGATTTGCACATCGGATACTTAGAGAGCGGGGAACGCGTCTATGCCGCTAAAGTGGACAGCGTATCGCCGGGGCCGGGTAATAAACGCATCGAAATGGAAGTTTTTATCAAAGCCCAACGTATTGATTTTATCCGGTTTTTCTGGAATGCGCAGCATGATTCGCTTGACTTAGGCATAAACAACCGGACGGGGGTTTTCAAAGTGATGATCGAAAACCTGGAGGAAAGCGACTATCTTTTCGAGGTCGTCGGCTTTGACAAGTTCGGCAATCGCTCTTTGCCGTTTGAAGTCTCCAGCCTCGCTTACGGCGAAAACTATCAACGGTACCTGACCAACAGGAGAATCAGTTCAATCACCTATAATGCCGACAGCGAGGTAGTGATAGAATGGCTGGGATTGACCGAAGACGCCATCTATACGACGCTCTACTACACCGCCGGCAACGGCAACGAGCAAGTAATCGTGACTCCGGCTTCGGAATCCGTTACCGTAGTTCCAGACTTTTCGATAACCGAATTTCGTTATGTCACCTCCTACCGCCCTGCGGCAAACTCTCCCGATACGTTTGATTCGGAAGAAACGACCGGTGTTTTTCCGCCGTTTGAGCGGCTGTTCGACAAATCGAAATTCGCGGCTTTATCCGTCGAAGGAGATACTCCCTCGGCTTACGACTGGGTTGTATCTAACCTGTTCGACGGCGACCTCAATAGCGGATTCCATTCGCCGGAAAATTTGACAGCGCCGGGGTGGATTACATTGGATATGGGCGTCGTTGGGAAAATTAGCCGCATCAAAACCTGGCAGCGCAGGGGAGATTCGTATGATTTCGGACATTATAACCCAAAACGTTTTGAAATATGGGGAACTAATGACGAGGCGAATTTAGCGAACTGGAATGTATGGACAAAGCTGATGGATTGCGTAAGCGTCAAACCGTCGCAAGCAGGAGGAACAACCAGCGACGATAATGCAGTTCTTAGCGCCGGGGAAGAATTTGCCTGTCCACCGGAAGCGACTGCCGTCCGCTATTTGCGCATGAAAGTATTGGAGAACTGGGTGGGAAGCTACAATTTTCATTTCATGGAAATAGCCGTCTATGGAGATGACCGGTAAAATTGAAAATGCCCTGTATTTTCATGAGAAACGCTTTCATGTCAATATTTTTATCTATCTTTGTTCCAAAATATCACTAATAATATTAAAAATACCTATGAGAAAAATTGTAATTTTATTTGTATTGGGAATGGCGCTGAGTACGTCTTCCTTCGTAAAAGCCCAGGGAACGCCTTCGTGGGCGAAAGAGACCAAAGAACAGAAAGAGAAACGCATGGCGTGGTGGACGCACGACCGCTTCGGCATGTTCATTCACTGGGGATTGTATGCATTGCCCGCCCGTCATGAGTGGGTGAAGCGAAATGAGGGTATTTCGAACGAAGATTATCAAAAATACTTCGACCATTTTAATCCCGATTTGTACGATCCGAAAGAGTGGGCTGCCAAAGCGCGGGAGGCCGGCATGAAATATGTAGTGCTGACGGCCAAGCATCACGAAGGCTTTTGTCTGTGGGACAGCAAATACACCGACTACAAAGTCACCAACACGCCTTATGGCAAAGATCTGATAAAACCTTTCGTTGATGCGTTCCGCGCCGAAGGTATCCGTATCGGGTTCTATTATTCGCTGATCGACTGGCATCACCCGGAATTCCCCTATGACGGCCTGCACCCGAACGGCCCCAAAGATCCGGACGAACGCAAAGCCGCCAATGAAAAGCGGGACATCAAAAAGTACCAGAAATATCTGAAAGATCAGTTAACGGAACTCATGACACAGTTCGGCCAGATCGACGAACTGTTCCTCGACTTCTCCTATCCCGGTGAAAACGGCAAAGGACATGAAGACTGGGATTCGGAAAACCTTATCCAGCTTATCCGGAAGTTGCAGCCCGGCATCCTTATTGACGACCGCGCCGACCTGAACCATACGGAATGGGGCTGGGACTTCAAAACGCCGGAACAGTACATGCCGACCGAATGGCCGACCGTCAACGAACAGCGCGTGCCGTGGGAGACCTGTCAGACGTTTTCCGGCTCATGGGGGTATTACCGCGACGAAACAACGTGGAAAAGCGTCCGTCAACTGACCGTCATGCTGATCGAAGTCACCAGCAAGGGCGGCAACCTGTTGCTCAACGTCGGCCCGACGGCGCGGGGACTGTTTGATTACCGTGCGAACGAACGCCTCGAAGGGATGGGAAAATGGATGGCATATCATAGCCGCTCCATATACGGCTGTACGCAAGCGCCGGACGAATTTACCGCGCCCCGCAACTGCCTGCTTACCTATAATCCCGAAGCCAAACGGCTCTACGTGCACATCCTCGAATGGCCTATCGGCGCGTTGCACCTGAACGGATTTGCCGGAAAGTTTAAGTATGCGCAATTACTGAACGATGCATCGGAGGTTCGTTACCGTGTCGACGGCAACAATGTCACGCTGAACCTTCCCGTTCTCAAACCCGACGTGGAAGTTCCCGTCATCGAACTGTTCCTGGAATAACGGGTGAAAATACGAAAAGACGAAAAGGTAAAGTCGTCTTTGTTAGCTATCAGGCGAAGCAATTCAGGTTCACGCAGTGTCCTCAGGCTCACGCAGTGTCCTGAAGCGCTTCACCCTGCTGGTTTATAATGACGATGTTTGTTTATATGATCTTTACATTCCAAAAAATATTCCTAATATGTTGTTGAGAAAGGATTCATTTTGTCGTTACAAACAAAGTAACGCACACCGGTTAAGTTTTTTATTTATAATCTTGTTGTTGACCGCATCATGCAAAAAAGAAAAGACTCCTACGTTGAGTTTATGGTATTTGCAGCCTGCCGAAGAATGGATGCAGGCGACTCCTGCCGGTAACGGCAGATTGGGAGCTATGATTTATGGCGGAACGGAAACGGAGACAATCGCCTTAAATGAAATTACCTTATGGTCGGGTCAATACGACGAAGATCAGGAAATATCCTGCGGCAAAGAAATGCTTGGCGAAATCCGCCGGTTGTTTTTCGACGGAAAAATAGACGAAGGGAACAGGCTGGGTTCTCAATATTTATATGGGAAACCACACTCTTTCGGCACTCACTTGCCTCTCGGCGATTTAAAAATAAAATCAAGCCATGATAATGCCGAAATAAAAAATTACAAAAGAGAATTAGATCTTGAGAAATCTATCACCACCGTATCTTATAGCGTGTCGGGTATAAATTACAAAAGGGAATATTTCTGCTCAAATCCTGATGATGTATTTTTAATTAAATTCACTTCCGATAAAAAGAATGTGCTGAACATGGAAATCGGATTGGATCTTCTACGGGAATCCGTTATTTCAACATCCGGTAATACATTATCGTTTTCCGGTCAGGCATTATTCCCGAAATTAGGACCGGGAGGCGTTTTTTACACAGGCATGATTCATGTGGCGTCGGATAAAGGAACCTTATCCGCGACGGACCATGCGCTTATCGTAAACAACAGCAATGAAGTGACTATCACCATAGATATAAGAACAGATTACAAAAATCCGTCTTATAAAACTTTATGCGAACAAACGATCCGGAATGTAACCCGGAAAACATACGAAGAAATCAAAACCGGTCATATAAAGGATTATACGAATTTATTTGACCGCGCCAAGTTATATCTCGGCGAAAGCGAGTTTGACAAGTTACCTGTGGATGTCCGTTGGAAACGACTAAAAGAGATGCGCCATGACGATCCCGGATTATTTGCCCTCTTTTTTCAATACGGACGTTATCTGCTCATCTCATCTTCAAGAGAAAACTCTCCCTTACCGGCTAACCTGCAAGGACTATGGAATGACAATCTGGCGTGCAACATGTCCTGGACATGCGACTATCATTTGGATATAAATACACAGCAGAATTATTGGCTTGCCAACACAGGAAATCTTCACGAATGTCATACTCCGCTTTTTAACTACCTCGAAGACCTTGCATATCACGGGGAAAAAACGGCGGCGAAAGTCTACGGGAGTCCGGGGTGGACTGCTCATACGGTAGCAAATGTATGGGGATATACGGCTCCGGGACAAGGCGTCGGATGGGGTATGTTCCCTACTGCCGGCGTATGGCTGGCATCCCACTTATGGAGCCATTATACCTACACCCTGGACATGGAATTTCTTAGAAACAAAGCATATCCTATCCTCAAAAAAAGCGCCCTGTTTCTTTTGGATTACTTAGTAGAAGACCCTGCCGGCGAATATCTGATGACAGGTCCTTCCATCTCGCCCGAAAATTCATTTAAAGTCGACGGACGCGAATATTCCCTGTCGATGATGCCTGCATGCGACCGGGTATTAGTCCACGAAGCGCTGGAATCGTGTATCGAGGCCTCCGAAATATTAGGCGTCGACGCGGAATTGCGCCAATCCATGGTGAAAGCCATCGCAAAACTGCCTCCTGTTAAAATCGGAAAAGACGGGACGATTCAGGAGTGGTTCGAAGATTATGAACTGGCACATCCGAACCACCGCCATTCATCACATTTATTAGCTTTATATCCCTACTGTCAGATCACATTGGAAAAGACGCCCGAATTAGCAAAAGCCGCCGAGAAATCCGTCTATCGACAATTACATTCCCGGAACTGGGAAGATGTCGAGTGGAGCCGTGCCAATATGATTTGTTTTTATGCAAGACTAAAAAATGCAAAAGAAGCATACAAAAATATGAAAGGTCTGTTGATTGAATTTTCAAGAGAAAATCTGTTCACCATGTCGCCTGCAGGCATCGCCGGCGCACAATCCGACATCTTCGAATTTGACGCAAACGAAGCCGCCCCTGCCGCTATTGCCGAAATGCTGATTCAAAGTCACGAAGGTTACATTGAATTCCTTCCCGCGTTACCGGAAGAATGGAGCAGCGGTTATTTCAAAGGCCTCTGTGTACGTGGAGGCGCGGAAGCAGACCTGCAATGGAACGACAGCGCCGTCGAATACGCTAAAATAACGGCTACTGTCGACAACCGGTTTTCGGTGAAACTGCCCCACCCCGATATGAACATCACAAAAAACGGTCGGGATTTTACGGGAAACATCGAAAACGGCATCTTGTCGTGCCGGTTAAACAAAGGAGATCGCCTTGAACTCAACGCCAAAAGAATCCCGTAAAACGACAATCCTTAAATCGACCGGCAACAAACACCTCTCTGTTTACTGTCGGATATTCATATAATTTCTGACCTTTTTAAAATACAATACCGAAAAATCCGTTCAATAGCGTTCTTTTATGCCAAAAATACATGAAAATTCTGCTATTTCCAAGCGCGCACGAAATGAAAAAAGTTTTTTTACCGAGGAAAGATAAAGAAAATTCGATTTTTTCATGTATTTTTGTGACATTATCATTAATAATAGTCCTCATGGGAAAGAATAAATTACAGAAATTCGATGATATGGCCACATTCCCGCATGTGTTTCAATATCCTTTCGCGATATTACAGGCCGAAGGGGGATGTCCTATATCCGGACGATGGAATGACAAAGTATTTAAAAACGACCATCCTTTAGTACTCGAACTCGGATGTGGGCGCGGCGAATACACCGTCGGACTGGGGAAACTATTCCCGGAGAAAAATTTCATCGGAATCGATATCAAAGGCGCACGCATGTGGTCAGGCGCTAAAGAATCTTTTGAGACAGGAATGAAAAACGTTGCGTTCCTGCGGACAAGTATTGAATTGATTGCTCATTTTTTCGCTCCCGGAGAAATTTCGGAAATATGGTTGACTTTCCCTGACCCGCAAATGAAAAAAGTAAATAAACGTCTTACCGGCACACGTTTCATGCGCTTGTATTGCGAAATACTGTCCGGCGAAGGTATCATACATCTCAAAACAGACAGTAATTTCATGTATGTTTACACATGCGAAATGATAAAGACAAACAAATATACGGTTCAAGTTTGTACAGATGACCTTTATCATTCGGGGTTAGCCGACGAAATTTTATCTATACGTACCGGTTACGAACAACAATGGCTCGAACGCGGCCTCAACATCAAATACATCCGCTTCGTATGCGAACCTCGCGACAAACTGACAGAACCCGATGTAGAGATCGAAGCGGATCCCTATCGCAGCTACAACCGCAGCCGCAGATCCCAAAAACCGAACAACAACCGGCAGTTAAAATTGAAACAATCATTCGACATTACATAACTAAAGATTTTCTATACATATGAACTTATACCCTAAATTAATATTAGAAGCATTAGCAAAAGTACGTTATCCGGGCACAGGGAAAAACCTTGTTGAGGCCGGAATGGTAGACGACGATATCCGCATCGACGGAAATAAAATTTCTTTTACGCTCATCGTTGAAAAACCTAACGACCCGTTTATCAAATCTGTTGTGAAAGCGGCAGAAACGTCTATCCTGACCTATATCTCTCCGACAGTAGATATAAAAGGTAATATATCGGTCAGAAGTTTGTCGGAGGCGCGTCCCGACCCGGATAAACTGCTGCCGGAAGTAAAAAATATCATTGCAGTTGCATCGGGCAAGGGGGGTGTAGGCAAAAGCGCAGTATCGGCAAATCTTGCCGTGGCGCTTGCCGCAATGGGCTATAAAACCGGACTGCTTGATGCAGACATATTCGGGCCGTCGCAACCGAAAATGTTCAACGTGGAAGATGCTCGCCCGCACCTTGAAAAGACCGGCCACCGCGAGCTTATGCAACCTGTAGAAAACTTTGGCGTAAAACTGCTGTCGATAGGTTTTTTTGTCAATAAAGAGGATGCTGTACTATGGCGCGGCGCAATGGCAAGTAACGCCCTGAAACAGCTTATTGGAGACGCTAACTGGGGTGCACTCGACTATTTGCTTATAGACCTCCCTCCCGGCACAAGCGACATTCACCTCACGCTTGTTCAGACGCTTGCAATCACAGGAGTGGTGGTCGTCAGCACGCCTCAAGAAGTGGCGCTTGCCGACGCCCGCAAAGGAATCAGTATGTTTACCGGCGATAAAGTAAACGTCCCGATACTTGGGCTGATAGAAAATATGGCATGGTTTACGCCTGCCGAACTGCCCGAAAACAAATATTACCTCTTCGGGAAAGACGGTGGCAAACGACTGTCGGAAGAACTAAATATTCCATTATTAGGGCAAATACCCATCGTACAAAGTATCTGCGAAAGCGGAGATGCCGGCGCTCCCGCCGCGCTAAATCCCGATACGATGAGCGGATCGGCTTTCCGTAACCTGGCAGAAAACATAGTGAAACGCGTAGAATACAGACATACGCATATGGCGCCGACAAAGCGTGTGGAAACTCACAAATAATCCATAAAACAGCATTTGTATGTTTATATTTTCATAAAAACACAACAATCTGCAACAATTCACAAAAAAATCCCATTTTTGGGGTATAGCATGATTTTTATTCGTTATTATTTTGCACCCTGTAATCGATTAGTTTTCTAATCGCAAAAAAAATATAATAGTATTCATTTTATAAATTTTCAAATTATGAGAAACTTTAGATTTAACTTCGTGACGTATGCTATTGCTAGTATGCTATTTATTACAAATTGTTGTAAGGATCAGGAACCGGACACCTTGACCATTTCAAAAACTCAGTTTACATTCGATGCGGATGACACCGAAACTCAAACCGCAACGATAACAACAAGCGCTTCTTCCTGGACTTTTCGCTCGTCGGACAGTTGGGTAAGCGCTTCCAGTTCCGGTAACACTCTCGAACTGTCGGTTCAAAAACATTCCGACACCCAACAATCGCGACAGGCGATGATCACTATTGAGGCCGGGAATGCCGAACCCGCGTTGATTACAATTACGCAGAACGCAAGGAACAGCCTTTCCGTTGAGCCGGAATCGCTCTCGTACGAATCAAACGAGGTTGGAGACAAGACGGTATCCATTACTACCACTGCGCCAAACTGGGATGCGACAATCGATGCCTCATGGGCTAGCCTTTCCAAACAAGGCACTACGCTCACAGTAACCGTCTCCACAAAGAACACGGCCACCTCTCCCCGTACTGCCACGATAACGATCACAGCAGGAAACGCCGATGAAAAAACGCTGACGGTAACGCAAGCCAAAGCCCATACCTTATCTATCAGCCCATCATCCCTTTCGTTCACGGCAGATGAAACCGGCGAAAGAACGGTAGCTATTGAGACCACCGCACCCAGCTGGAGCGCTAATACAGATGCTTCATGGGTAGAGTTAATCAAACAGGAAAACACACTAAGGGTTAGCGTTGAGAAAAACTCCAATTCCTCATCCCGCAGTGCAACGGTTAAAATTACGGCCGGAACAGCCCCCGAAAAAACATTGACCATAACGCAGGCCGCCGCCGTACCCACAGAAGTTACTTACAACCGTTGCCTCGCTCGTTATTTAGGCGCTATAAGCAACTCGGCGTTTTTCATACTGGACCTGTACAATTCCAACGACACACAAAAGGGCGTGATGATTTACGGATTCGGTGAAATACCGGAATGTCCGAGAAAATTCGTGTTGCCGACCGGAACCTATCCCGTCAATTCGACGGCATCGGTAAGATCATGTTACGCAGGTACATGGTACGAAGGTCAAGTTGTAGGAACATATACTTATGTTAACGGTGACACTAACCCCAAGTATTTAATCACAAGCGGATCTCTTACCATCGAATCTTCAGGTAGCGGTTACACCATCTCCACTAACTTCTCCGGAGAAGACGCCTATTCAGGCACCAATGTTAGCAACATACGCATAAACTATTCCGGCTCCATTTCATTTATAGATTATTCGGATGATCCGGACTGTACCCCCCCTCCTTCCTCCACCTATCCCAATGGCAATTACTCTGCCACCGGCACACCGATACTTCAGCTCTCCGGTAACGGAAACGCCACATCATGGAATGGAACAATTACACCAAATACTACTTCCGGCACTCCTTCGTTTTTCACCATTACGAATTGGGGGAATGGAGGACTTCCGATCTGGTGCGATTACAAAGGAGGAAAATACATATTAGATACAAAAACCAGAATTTATCAAAACTCTACTCATGAAGGTTATCTCTGTGTAGGTTACAAATCCGGAAACACTACTTATATCTCAGACCACAATGACGACGCTGAATACCCGGTCAGCTATAACAGCAGTACCCGGACTTTTGATTTTTCCTCTACGCTTAACGGACGTAGCGCCGGCGTAGGTATCGTGGCAATAAATAAACAGACCGGCGAGCCTGAAGGATACTTCTCCAATCTCTATACAAATGCCAAATTGGTATTATCCTCCACTTCTTCAGCTCCGCGATCCGGTGAAAATACAACGGTTAAAAACGCCGGTATCATGACCATAAATCCTGTCGAATTGAAGAAAAGTACAATTAAGATAATAAGCGCTCCCGTAACGACGCAATCTAATGCCGTCGACGGCAAAGAGTTCCTTGACAAGGATTACAAAAATATCATGAAACAGATTCTTAAATAATTTATAATGGATAAGGTAAAACATTTTCTCCTTGTCATTACCATACTTGCTTTCTCAGGATGCGATGATGAAAATTTCAATACGTCGCATCCTGATGAAGGGGGTATTATCCTGACAACAGAATGGCCTGATAACGAGAACATTACGCCGACTTATCGGGCACGCATTATTACACCATCCGGATCCATTCGGAATTTCGACAACCTCAACGGCGCAACCAACAGTCTCATCGTAGACCCCGGCGAAGCGACGCTCCTCGTTTATAACGAAGCGGAACACATCGGGATCTGTGGCGACAAGGCCATTGTCGCGGCTGCCGACAAAGGAATCGCCGCTATGCCCGGAGCGTTCTTTTCCTACTGCGGAAACGTACGCACGGAGCAGGATCAGGACACGCCACATACGGCCTTGATGATCCGACGGACGGGCGACCTGAAATTGTCCCTTGCCATCAAACCGACAGCGATGATCGACCGCGTAAAAACGGTTCAAGCCACGCTACAAGGTGTCGCTTCGGAAATGGATCTGCAAACGGGAACACTTTCGACGCCCGCGTCCGTCTCTTTCCCCCTGTCGCGGAACGCCTTATACGCAACCGCAACGATTCGTCTGCTGGGGTTCGATCCGTCTGCCAAACAGTTGCTGCTGAACGTCGAACTGGAAAACGGGAACGTCGTCGGCACGACTGCCGACCTGTCTCCGTTTGTGAAGGACTTCGACGTGTCGAAGAACGCCCTCTTCACGCTAAATGCAACGATGACCGTATCGGACGGCTACGTCGACGTCGCCGGCTGGGAATGTAACACCGAAAGCCGCTACTTGGCTGTCTCCGCTTCGGAGATAAGTCTGCCGAACGAAGCCTCCGAAGAGACGCTCTTCGTCACGACCGACCAGCCTTCGTGGGGATACAGCGTCGCCGCCAACGGTGACTGGCTGACCGTCTCTAAAACCAACGACCGATTGACAGTATCGGCGTCCGACAACACGGACAGCAGACCGCGCCAAGCCGTGATCAACATCTCCACCGGAGGCATGAGCGAAAGCGTCGCCGTCACGCAAAACGGATATGAACCGAAGACCTACTCCGACAGGGAGGTCGTCAAACTGCAAAGCGCCACCGTCGGAAATGGAATAAATCTGGTGATGATGGGAGACGGATATACATCTAAAGATATGGCCAAAGGTAGCGGAAAATACGAACAGGATATGCGCGCCGCTACCGAACATTTTTTCTCCGTCTATCCTTATACCGAATATCGGGATTATTTTAACGTATATATGGTGATAGCCGTATCCAACGAAGAAGGCATCAGCGTAGAATCGACAAATACGATAATCGACACAAAATTTGAAACGCGTTGGGAAGGTGGTGGAACCGGGATTGACTGTAATACAGATACCGTCATCGAATATCTCTATGAAATTCCCGAATTAGAGACCGTCGACATTAATGATATAACCGTTATTATGCCTATCAATGTATACATATACGCAGGCACTTGCTCAATGCAATATTATGGATACAATGTTACCGATTTCGGAAATGGATTTTCCATCAGTATGTGCCCTGTAGGCCCCTATTTCAAAGAAACAGTCGTCCACGAAGCGGGAGGCCGTGGTTTTGCAAAATTATTGGATGAATATGTTTATTTTCCGAAAGAAACGATTCCCGATGAGGAAAAAGAAATCTATAATTATTATAAGAAAAAATACGGATGGTGTGAAAATATCGATTTCTTCAATGATATTTTATTGACGTCGTGGAAAGATTTTGCTAATATGCCAAAATATAGTATGGTTGACACTTTTGAAGGTGCATGCCTGTACGGGAAAGGGGTATGGAGACCGGAATACAATAGTTGCATGAACGACAATGTATTATATTTCAACGCCCCAAGTCGCTGGGCGCAAGTAAGACGAATTAAAAAACTTGCCGGGTTCAGTTATTCTTTATCCCAGTTCCTTCAGGAAGATATTGTTCCCGAATATCCTTCAGCGTTGCGTTCGGTGGATAGAGATGAAAATTTCGTCCCTTTAGCGCCGCCTGTCATAAAATTCGGACTGAATATCGAAGATCACCGTCCCAAAAGCAAAAGGTGAAATATACGATCTTCGCGATTGCAAACACATATTATTATGTAACTCAAAAAAAACAGATTGTCTCGTTAGACAATCTGTTTTTTTTAAATTTCAACTTGACGAACAAGTTGCATCACCTGTTTTTACGTACTTGCGTTCCGTTTGTAAACGCCGGAAGCGAGCGCGTTTCGTTCCTTACTTTTTAGTCGCCACTGCCACCGCTAATGCAGCAGCCTTATTTGCCATACGGCGTTTCTGTATTTCATAAGCGATCGGTGTCGCTACAAACAGGGTTGAATATGTCCCGACAAGCACTCCGAGCATAATTGCAAAAGTAAAACTGCGTATCGTAACGCCGCCAAGCAGGAATATACATAATACAACGACAAAGGTGGATATGGTAGTATTAAATGTTCGCGTCAATGTTGAGTTTAACGCATCATTTATAACCTGATAACGATCGCGCTTAGGATAATTTCTTATGGTCTCGCGAATACGGTCGAAAACAACCACCGTATCGTTGATAGAATATCCTATAACCGTCAAGATCGCGGCAATAAAGGTCTGATCGACCTCCATAGAGAACGGAAGGATTTTCCACAACAAAGTATAGAAAGCAACGATACACAATGTCGTAACAAACACCGAGATAAACACCCCGACAGAGAATCCCCAATCGCGGAAACGAACCAGAATGTATAATGCCATACAGAACATGGCAATTATTACCGCCATAATAGCGCTGTTCTTTATATCGTCAGCCATGCTAGGCCCTACTTTCTGCGAACTTTTTATATATTGATTCGTAAACTGCTGCAACGTGGTTCCCGAAGGCAGCAGATCTTTCATTCCTTCATATAATTTAGCCTCGACTTCCTCGTCCACGGCCGCAGCGTTATCCATAATTTTATAGTTGGTGGATACGCGCACCTGGTTTGCCGAACCAATCGTTATGACGCCCACAGAACCCTCTAATTGTTCGTTGAGAGAATTACGCAATTCATCCGTACGTACCTCCTGATCGAAACGTATTATATAATTGCGACCACCCGTAAAATCAATACCGGTATTTAATCCGACCGTCATCATCGATACGCTACCAAGAAGAATGATAAACAAAGGAATGATATATCCTATTTTCCGCTTACCAAGGAAATTAAATTGCGGATTAGCCAGTACATTCCGGGAAAGTCCTGTTGTAAAAGTCAGATTTTTAATTTTATTCTTTGCTATTAACCATTCGTAGACAAGACGTGTAAGGAATACGGCTGTAAGGAAAGATACCGCTATACCTATTAATAATGTCCATGCGAACCCTTTGATAGGACCTGTACCGAAGATGAACAACACGATACCTGCAATCATTGTTGTCAGGTTAGCGTCGAAGATTGCAGAAAAAGCGTTCCCGTAACCATCGGTAAGGGCTCTTGCAAGCTGCTTCCCTGAACGAAGTTCTTCTTTGGTTCGTTCGTATATCAACACATTCGCATCGACCGCCATACCGAGGGTAAGCACCATACCTGCAATACCCGGCAATGTAAGTACGGCTTTAAATGAAGCGAGAATACCGAGCGTAAAGAAAATGTTCAATAACAGGGCGCCGTTTGCGACCATCCCCGGAAGAAATCCGTATATCGCACACATATAGACCATCAACACTAACAATGCGACAATAAATGAGATTATACCTGCATTAATAGCTTCCTGTCCGAGTGACGGCCCAACGATATCCTCCTGTACGATGTTTACCGAAGCCGCCATTTTACCCGATTTCAACACATTCGCCAAGTCTTTTGCCTCTTCAATCGTGAAATTTCCCGTAATTTGCGAACGTCCGCCCGTAATTTCCACTTGTACGGTAGGAGCGGAATACACCAAATTATCAAGAACAATAGCTACGCTTTTACCGATGTTTTCTTTTGTAAGACGCGCCCATGCTTTCGCGCCTTCGGCATTCATCGACATACTTACGACTTGCTCCGCACGCGACAACCTTTCCTGTGAAAAATCGGCATTGGCGTCAGTTACAACATCCCCGCTCAACGCCGGAGAGCCGTCGCGATTAGTAACTTTTAATGCATATAATTCAAAACGCTGTTCATTTTCATCATGCGACTTCACCGCCCATCTGAATACCACATTATTAGGCAGCATTTCTCTTACTTGCTTCATGTTCAGCAGGCTATCTATCCTCGCCATATCCTGCTTGTTTGCAGTGCCAACAACCGCCGGACCTTGTCCGTCATTCGGCCTAAGAACGGAAAATAACGGATGTTGCCGGGCAAATTCTTCATCTGACTGCACTGCATCCTGATTCTCGGCGCTAAACTGATCCAGGAGAGAATCGGCATCGGAAATAGCATCTGTAATCCCGTCCGGTTCGCCTTCCAAATTTTCGGCTGGAGTTCCCGCCGTATTACCTTCTTCGGCTGCGACTGTCGTTTCGGCTGCGACATCCGTCTCCGTTCCGGCAGACTCGGCAAGCTGATCTGCCGTGATACGTGCCAAAACGGCATCCGCTTCACTCAATTGCTGATACAATTGCGTCAAATCATACGTTTCCCAGAACTCCAGATTCGCACTTCCCTGAAGCAGCTTGCGAACGCGTTCCGGTTCTTTTACGCCCGGCAATTCCACAAGAATACGTCCATCTGTTTCAAGACGCTGTATATTCGGAGACACTACGCCGAAACGGTCAATACGCGTACGTAACACATTAAATGAATTATCAATAGCGCTTTGCAACTCGTCACGCAATACCAGAACAACCTGTTCGTCCGAATTTTGAGGCGTAATTTTATCCTTCAAGTCGAATGTGCTGAATATAGCAGACAGGCGCGCACCCGGATCAATTTTTTTATATTCTTCCACAAACAGTTCAATAAATCCTCTCTGGCTCGTCGACTGGCGTGCATAAGCCGCATCAAGAGCTTTATTGAAATTTACATCCTTGTTGTTATTTGATAACGAACGGATAACATCCGCTACGTTCAGTTCAAGGATAACATTCATACCCCCCTTCAAGTCAAGCCCTAAGGTGATTTCATTTTCACGACATTCTTTTAATGTATAGCCTAACCATACTTTCTTATTGGCAAGAGAATCCAAATAGTAGTTCTCTTTTACCGCATCTCCGCCCGCATAAGCCGCCGCTTCATTATTATATTTATTCGTCACAAATGAAAATGACAAATAGAATATACATACTAACGCCAGCAAAATCGCGAATACCCTTACAAATCCTTTGTTTTGCATTGATTTTTAATATCTTTATATTGTTACTTTAATTTATATTTCTAATTTTTCAAGGTGCAAAGATATAGTTTTTTTCGTCGCAAAATAGATTTTCACGTATTTTTTTTGATTATCTTTGCCCCTTTGAGTGTCAAAGACATTCACGACTTTACTAATTTAATATTGCACTCTATGAAAAAGTTTATTTTTTTACTTCTTATCAGCATCTTCGGCGCTAATGCTTCCGGACAGGTGGATACGGTTGAAATCTTTAGCCCTTCCATGAACATTAATATAAAAAATGTCGTAATCCTCCCTGCCGGCTATGAGAACCGGACAAACTTGCCTGTATTGTATTTACTCCACGGATACGGAGGGAACCACAAATCATGGCTGCAGATAAAACCCGAACTGCCGAACCTCGCAACGCAATACCATATGATCATCGTCTGTCCCGACGGGAAAAATTCATGGTATTGGGACAGTCCCATAAATCCGAAAGTGAAATACGAGACCTATATATCCGAAGAACTAATTAGCTATATCGATAAGAACTACAAAACCCGCGCCGACAAGTCAGGCCGCGCCATAACGGGACTTAGCATGGGCGGACACGGAGGGTTATGGCTCGGCATACGCCATCCGTCCGTATTCGGCGCATGCGGCTCCACCAGCGGCGGAGTGGATATCCGCCCTTTCCCCGACAATTGGGAGATGAAAAACGTCCTTGGCAATTATAACGAAAACGGCGAACTATGGAAGCATCATACGGTCATCGGACAGCTACACCTTATCAAACAGGGACTCGCAATTATCATCGATTGCGGAACAGAAGATTTTTTCTATGACGTGAACGAACGCCTTCACCGTGAATTGTTATATCATAATATACCACATGATTATATTTCCCGTCCGGGCGCACATAACGGAGAATATTGGAATAACTCAATTGAGCATCAACTTTTGTTTTTCAGCAAATTTTTCAGGAAAAAGTAAATCGGCGTAGAAAACGCTCCATAGAAAAGGGAACCTCTATAAAAAAGAAAAGGTTGTCTCACGACAACCACAATCTTCATTGTTAACCTTAAATCTAATACCATGAAAAACACGATGCAAAGATAATGCATTTATGTTATCCAACATAATTTCTCAGCAGAAAAATTCATCGCATTATGTTTATTTAACTTCTGGCGTCTGCTCCCCACATTAATTTTTCGCGTAAAGTCTGGTAAAAAGTCTGATTAAATCGTTTAATTACACGTGTCACAAATCCAGCCCTGCTGATTTTCAGCGATATACCAACAGGAAGATCTTCAGAACGCCCATCTAATGAGACAAGGAACGAATTTGTACGACTTTCGACATTTAACATAATTATACAATCATCTGGAATGACAACCGGACGAACATTTAAAGAGTGTGGAGCAACCGGACTTAATATAAAATTACGGTTCTGGGGCAGCAGAATAGGTCCGTTCACGCTCATGGAATAAGCGGTAGAGCCTGTGGGTGTTGCTACGACAAGCCCATCCGCTACATAAGAAGTCAGATAATCATCATTCAAAAAAGTATGAACTGTAATCATCGACGATGTGTCGCGCTTCAATACGGCAACTTCATTCAGCGCATAATTGAAGCCGCCGAAAACACGTTCTTCCGTACACATCCGCAGAAGCGAACGTTCTTCTATTTTATAATCGCCCCGGAACAATTCGTCTAAAGTCTCGTCGATCTGGTCGCTTCCTACATCTGCGAGAAACCCAAGATGTCCCGTGTTAATGCCTAAAATAGGGATATTCTGCTTATTCACCTCCAGCGCCGTACGCAAAAAAGTGCCGTCTCCCCCTACGCTCAACGCTATATCGAAATCAAAAGTTTCATCCTCTATAATTCCCGACCCTTCAGGACGATAATCGAATTTTTCAACCATAAAATCATAATATGCGGACCGGATATAAATTTCAGCCCCTAAAGCATTCAGTTTGCTGAATAAGCCCTTTATCACCGGCAGTTTATCTGCTTTACAGTCACTGCCAAATACCCCTATTCTCATTTTATTAATATATTTTTGAATAATTATCTCTGTTTTCTCATTAAATACTTGTACATTTGCACTTTACTTATCGCTGCAAAGTTATAAGAAAGAGTTATAATAACAGACTTTTAGCATGACAAAATTAAGCGTAAACATAAATAAAGTTGCAACTATACGTAATTCACGCGGCGGGAACATTCCTGACATCGCAAAAGTAGCGCAGGATTGCGAGCGGTTCGGAGCGCAGGGGATTACCGTACACCCCCGTCCGGATGAACGCCACATAAGATACAGTGACGTCTACGAAATAAAACCGCTGATTAAAGTAGAATTGAATATTGAGGGGTATCCGAATCAAAGGTTCATTGAACTTGTAACGGATATTAAACCGACACAGGTGACGCTTGTTCCCGACGACCCGGACGCCCTTACGTCAAACCGGGGATGGGACGTAGAGACACACTTTGATAAACTTACCGAAATCGCCGAACTTTTCCGGTCGAAAGGTATACGCACCTCCATTTTCGTGGAGACAGACCTGAAAAATATCGCCTGTGCAGCAAAGACCGGAGCCGACCGTATTGAACTTTACACCGGCCCTTATGCGGAAAATTATGCCAAAGGCCGGGAAGATGCGATCGTACCGTTTATTGAAGCGGCAAACATGGCCAAAGAACTCGGACTGAAGATTAATGCCGGACATGACCTGAACTTGTTGAACCTCGGATATTTTGTGTCGCAGATACCTCTCATTGACGAGGTGTCAATAGGACATGCACTCATTAGCGACGCCCTCTATCACGGACTGGAGAAAACAATTTCAATGTATAACGAATGTATTAAACAAATGTATTAAACAAAACAGGAAATAACTTATTAACAGATAAATAAAATGAACGTTCTATTATTATTACTACAACTAAAGGGAGTGCAACCAACAGGGGTTGCGGCGGATACAATGCCGGATTTTACAAACACCTTACCGACAGAAGCGCAGATGAACATTATTGATCTTGCCGTAAAAGGAGGGTGGATTATGCTGGTATTACTTGCATTATCATTTACTGCCATCTTAATTTTTATACAACGGTTTCTCATCTTACGCCGGGCAAATAAAAGTGACGAGAGTTTTATGAACCGTATAAAAGATTATATTCACGACGGGAAGATCGATTCGGCAATTAACCTGTGCCGCAAAACAAGAAATCCCTCGGCGCGCATGATTGAGAAAGGGATATCACGACTCGGACGACCGATGAACGATGTACTTGTAGCGATTGAAAACGTCGGTAATATCGAAGTTGCCAAATTAGAAAAAGGATTCCCTATTATTGCCACAATAGCGGCAGGCGCGCCAATGATCGGATTTCTCGGAACTGTAACAGGAATGGTACGCGCGTTCTTTGATATGGCCAATGCAGGAACAAATGTCGACGTAACGTTGCTTTCCGGCGGCATTTACGAAGCACTTATAACCACCGTCGGAGGCCTCATCGTAGGAATCGTGGCTCTCTTCGGATATAACTATCTGGTTTCACAAGTGGATAACGTTGTCAACAACATGGAATCCCGCACGATGGAATTTATGGATTTATTGAACGAACCGGCGAATTAAAAGAAGAAGATGGCACTAAAACGCAAAACAAAAATAAACCCGAATTTCAGCATGGCTTCGATGACGGATATCATCTTCCTGCTGCTAATCTTTTTTATGATTACCTCGACGGTAGTCGTTCCGAACGCGATTAAACTCACGTTACCGCAGTCGCAAAAGCAAACTGCGGCAAAACCGTTATCACGTGTGACGATAGACAGAAATCTGAACTATTATGTAGCATACGGTAATCAACGTGAAAAACCGGTATTGTTAGACGAGATCGCTCCTTTCCTGCAAGAACGTTATAAACAAGAACCGGAAATGTTTGTAGCTCTTTATGCCGATGAAGCGGTTCCTTACGGTGAAATTGTCAAGGTTCTTAACATCGCTAATGAGAATAAATTTAAGATGGTACTTGCAACACGCCCACAAAGAAAAAGGTAAAGATGAAATTTAACAAAGACGATATCTACGCATTAACAGGTACTATTATTATACATCTGGCGCTTGTCTTACTGTTATACTTCTGTATTCTGAAGACGACCGTCCCTAATGAAGATAGTGGTATCGTAGTGAACTTTGGAGATCTGTACACCGCTGTCGGAACATTTGAACCTCAGCATGCAGCTCCCACCCCGCCGAAAACATTACCCCCGCAATTTCAACCCAAACCCGCACCACCGGGAGAAAAATTAATCACCCAGGACCAGGAGGAAACGGTAGCGATTCCGGATAGCAGGAAAAAGCAAGAAGAGAAACAGGCGGTCGATGAAAAAGTTCGCAGAGAACAGGAAGAAAGGGATAGAGAGCGCAAACGCCTCGAAGAAGAAGAAGAAAACAGACGCCGTCGGGAAGAAGAACTCAGGAAAAAAGAGGAAGCGATAAGCAACCAGGTGTCGAACGCTTTCGGTACGGCATCCTCGAAGCAAAACCAACAGGGAAATGCCTCCCCGGATGTGGCAAACCATGGAAACCCATTCGGAAACTCGGATGCGGGAGCATATCAGAACGTCACAGGAGGATTCGGTACATTCAACCTGAACGGACGATACATCGGACAAGGCGGATTACCGCAACCGATGGACAACGGACAGGAGGAAGGAAAGATCGTAATAAATATAACAGTCGATCCTGACGGAAATGTTATATCCTACAAAATAGGGAGAGGCACAAACATTGACAACACATTAATGCGTAAAAGCGCTTTAGAAGCTGCCGGACGCGCCAAATTCAATAAGATCAAAGATACGGATAACCAAAATGGAACTATTACTTACCATTATAAACTGAAATAAAATCATTCACTTTATACCTTAATTTATATGAAAGCATTAGTATTTCTTGCTACAGGTTTCGAAGAACTGGAAGCTGTCGGAACAATTGATATCTTGCGACGCGGAGATATTGAAACGATAACGGTGTCGGTAACAGGCGACAAAACGGTGACAGGCGTGCACAACATTCCGGTAATAGCCGATGAGCTATTTGAAGATGTAGACTGTATGCACTTTGATGCATTAGTGCTTCCGGGAGGCGGACCCGGAAGCGAAATGCTGAACAGACATGAAGGCTTGCGTAAAGCATTAGTTGATTCGCACGAAAATAATAAACTTTTAGCCGCCATATGCGCCTCTCCGCGAGTATTCGGCAGCCTGGGACTGCTAAAAGACAAAAAAGCGACTTGCTATCCCGGTATAGAGCCGGAATTAACCGGTGCAACAATCGTCAACGAACCAACGGTAACGGATCATAACATCATCACCGGACGCGGACCTGGCCTTGTCATTGACTTCGGCTTTGCCATCCTGAACTATTTAAAAGACAGCGTATGTGACATAGACGACGTGGCCGAGGCAATGTTGTTATAACAAAAAAGGCGACCCGATGAAGAGTTTTGTCAGGGACGGCGATAGCGGATTTTTATCTTCTAAAATATTTTTATGAAAATATCGACTGTAATGTATCTTTTATTGAGTAGTTTTCTCTTGTCGTCCTGTATATATGGGGATATAGAAGAATGTGACAACAAGAGCGAACTGCTTTCTCCGCCCCATGCCATCGCCAATCCCAAAAACGACGATGAATACTTCTTCAACTATCGCCTGACCCAATTCGCCCCGGCGACGGAACCGCTTATCAAGGAGACATTCGGCGATGCGCTGACATTCGAGGAGGTCGGCTTCTGGGAGCACAGCTCCTACACGTCCGGCGTCGTCGGCTTCACGACCAACCTGCCCGCTATCTCCCTCATCGAATACGGTGAAACGACTGCCTATGGCCACACGACCACCCAATCCGAATCTTACTTTTACCAGCACCTGCACTACATCAAAGGACTGGAATCCGGCAAAACGTACCATTACCGTTTCATTGCGCAGGACTATGACGGCGCCACCATCTCGTCCGCCGACCATACGTTTACCACCCAACAGCTTACCGCCGACGTGATCCGCATCCCCGAAGACATGGAGGGCGGTCCTCCATACATCCTCACGCAAGGCAACGCCAAATATGTCCTCACGCAAGACTTGACCGTCCCCACGCTGGCCATCAACATCAAAACGAACAACGTGGAACTCGACCTCGACGGGCATACGATTATCTACGATAACGTTCCTTCGACAGTCGTCGGTTCGGGTATTTACGACGAGACGGCTACGTTCGGCATCCGCGCGGGACTGTGGAATTTTGTCAATTTCACAATTCTGAACGGCACTATCAAACAGGGCAAAAACGGTGGAGCAGGCGCCATCGGACAGGGATATAATCCGCTTTTCCTCAATCACATGGGAGGAGCTTCGTACAATGAAGTGGCCGGACTTACGGTGGATTATTACAGCGACAACATAGGCGGCCTGTACACCGGCAACGGGCATATACATCACAACGTGCTTTACGACCGAGGCTCCGCTATCGACGACCGCCACATGGCCGTCCGGGCTCTCTCCCGCAGCTCGGACTACTGGAACCCAAACACCATCGTTGCCTTCAATTCCCTGCGCCGCTTCCGACACTGGGGTATCGGCGGCTTCAGCGGAACCGTCGAACATAACGAACTCTATTCCGACAGCTTCGATACGAACAGTTTCGCCATAGCAGCAGGCGACAATCTGGAAATTAGAAACAACAAAATTTTCGGCATGGGATACCTCCCCATCGGCATCGGGTGGGGAAACAACATCTACGTGAAAAACAACTTCATCTACATGCGTGGCTTCGCCCCTACAATGCGCAACGAGGAATACGGCCGTAAATCGGCCATCGCCGGCATGCGCATCACGGACGGCAACGTTCACGACCTGCTCTATGAGGACAATACCATCGTCCTGAAACCCGAAGACGGTTGCATACAGGCGCGCGGGATCTGGTCGTTCAACAGCGTAAACAACAAAAATATCGTCTACCGCCGCAACACCGTCAAGGTAGAAGCTATGCCGGGTAACCTCCTGAATCCCGAAAAGGGCGTCCAATTCCCGGGCGACAATCCAAAGGCCTACTACTGGGGCAATCCCGATGGCGATCCGTTCGGCGACGCCAATTATGCGCTGGCGGCCGTCACCTTCAGCGAAAGATCCGGCAACCCAGCGGAAGGCGCTCCCATACCCGACCCGATTATTTTCGAGGATAATCACCTGATAGGCAACGTGAACCTGGTTGTCATCGGTGAGGGCTACGGCATCTGTAACAGCGTGTGGATGTATCGCACCAGGCTGGAGAAAATCGAACACGACAGCGAATTTTTCCGTCCCGTCCGCCTCGGCTTCTGGTATTGGGATACGTGGAACAACCGGATGATCGACACAGAATGTACCGGCATCGAAGAGGCTGAGATGACTCCTTTCTTCTTCGGCGGATCTGGAAAAATGGATATACACTACGGCGAAAGCAAGACGCTCGTCTTCAAAAACCGCAACGGAACGTCGCTCGCCAACCGTAACATCACGCTGACTACGCCGGACGACAACGACTATACACAAACGCTCCATACCGACGGGAGCGGCCGCGTGACTTTCGACCTGCTGACCGTGCGACATTTCCAGCACGGCAACAGCCAGGAACACAACGAAGTAAAAGGCGTTGCCTCGCGAAAGAACTATCAACAATATGTTTTCACTCTTGCGGGATACAAACCGTCCACCGTTTCTCTCGCGCAACTTAGAAACGCCGAATCCCTTACGCTGGAAGGAAGTTAAATATGAGATGATGCGTACTCTTTAATTTTTTGAAGTTTATATCTGCGAAGCGGCTTACACCCCTTTCATGCCGTCACCCCTGCACCCTTTGTCCGGAGGAAAATTGACAGATTTCTTTGAGCATGGAGGTCTTTATCTTCATGTCTTCATAAACCGTCCTCGAACGACCATCAAACCGCTTCACCGGGAGTGCGACCGTATGCTTACGGTATAGCAAGGGTTAATTTGACGAAAACTATAAACGGCAATCCAACAAAGGATACGCTGGAGAAGATCGCCGCCGCCCTCGGCGTCCATGTGACGGAACTATTCGAGCACCCCCAAATCGACGTTGTCACCTGTCCTCATTGCGGGGGTAAAATCAAAATAAATAAAGAATAAAACTATGGAACTATCGGAAATACAAAGCAAGATATACGAGATACGGGGCTACAAAGTGATGCTGGACTTTGATTTGGCAGAATCGTATGGGATAGAAACGAGGGTATTGAAACAAGCAGTAAGACGTAATTTGAAACGGTTCGCCAGAGATGATTTCATGTTTGAGGTGACAAAAGAGGAACTTTCAAGATCACAAATTGTGACCTTGAACAAAGGCAGAGGAAGTAACATAAAATATTTGCCTTTCGCCTTTACCGAGCTTGGAGTTGCAATGTTAAGCAGTGTTTTGAACTCCAATGCTGCCATCGAGATAAACAGAGGTATCATGCGTGCTTTTGTAGCTATCCGCACTTACTTGGACGAATACTCCTCAACATCAAAAGAGATAACACGGATATGGGAGCGGGTTAAAGCGCTGGAAAAAACAAGCGAGGAAAACCTGAAAGCGATCAATGATTTAAGCGAGGATACAGGACGGAATTTTGATGATATTTATATCGCCTTATCCGAGCTTGCCAGAAAACAAAAGGACATTAGCGAGGTGTCCGGCAGCCCCCGCCGCCCGATAGGATATATCCGGCCAAAAGAGGAGGAATAAAAAAGCCCGCTCCCCGAAAAAAGAGCAGGCCGCGTTGATTAAAAAACGGCAGGCGCACCGGGCTACATTGTAAGCGTACATGCCTTCAATTCATCTGCCATTCTGTTAAACGCCTGTTTTACTTTTGAAAATTGCCTTTGCGACATGTTTTTTGACCCCGCAACATAGTGCCGGAAATTAGACGGGCTCATCCCCGCATATTTTGCCACTTTAGTTACATTCAAAAAATCAAAATGATCAAAGAAACTTGGGAAATCGAATACCCACGATATTTCCAGACCGGGAAAGTTCTCTTCCGGATATTCCTTTCTCATTTCATCATAAAACAAAAAGCAATCTTTCTTTGCTTCCTCTACTGTGGCGCCACTCCCGCCCAGATCGAAATGCTTGAATGGATAATCACAGGAACACACATATCCCTCGGATCCATTTTTTGTAATCGTGATAGTAATTTTTAATTTTTTCATATCAGTGATAATAAATAAAAATGTTGATTAAAAACAGGGAGTTAATTTCCCCTGTTTTGTTTGGCTTTGTTTATCATCGAATCGGCCAGTCTTTCGTCAATATCAGAATGTCTGGCAAAAGGGAATTTTCGCCCGTTTCCATAATTCCAAATATCGTGATTGCCGCCCCTGCGTTGAAAACTGCAGCCCAAAGCTCTCAGCTTTTGTTCTAAAAGTAAACGTTTCATAGATCGCCTTGTTTTTTTAATCAACGCCACAAAGATACGCATAATTGCGTATCCATCCAAATTCCATGTAATTATTTTTTATGCTATAAAACAAAAAACAAAAAAGCCCCGCCGGTGAAAGCGGGGCGAATCTTTTTCCCGTTAAAAATCTATTTTGGCTATATAACGAATAAGGTGGGTAATCAAATTTGAGTTTAGCGGCAATGAAATAAATCATATTGTCTTGTCCTGAAATAGCTTTACAAAAAAGGAGAGTAAAAAAAGCAATAAAGTTATGGTAAGACGAGAAAGGAGATTTTATACGGAAGAGTTTAAGTAGCGGGTATTAACAGCATATTACAACAGTAATGAATCGGTATCCATGGTATCCGATCGTTTTCAGGTAAACAAGGATACGGTCGGCAGTTGGGTTTACCGTAAAAGGAGAGCCAACGATTCAAAAAAAAGGGTTAAATTAGCGCCCCAGGAAACATGTTTTATGAAGGAAAAAGAATTATCTTCGGATGAGAAGGATTTGCATATCAGAGAATTGGAGCGTCAACTTTCCAGAGAAACGATGCGTGCGGAGTGTTTGGAAAAGATGATAGAGATAGCCGAGCGGGAGTTAAAAATCGACATCAGAAAAAAATCTGGTGTCAAACAGTCCACGAGATGAGACAGGAGTCATCGTCATACAGGATAGATGCTCTCTGCAGAGGTACATCAAACAGGAATGAAAACGGAACGGATGTGGAAAAATTATTATCGGGGCCGGAATGTCCCCCTGGACGGCAACACGGGAGGAAATAAAGACAGCGTACCGGAACAGGACGGTATGAAAAACAGCTGTCCGGAAAGAGAGGAACAAAAGACCCTGCATCAGGGAAATACTGCTTCGGCTGCGCCTCCGCTCCATTTCTCTGATACAAAGCGGAAAGTTGGCAGAAAACAAACTGTAAACACGATGTAATGGAAAAATAATATGCTTTACAAATGCTATCATATGGAAGGTTACACGCCAGCGGCTCCAGGCCGGCTTTTGTATTGAAACAGGAAGGCCCGTTAGCCGTTTCGCCTTTATAACAGATGCATATTCTCGCATGGCTGTCGGCCGGGAGCAGGTCCGGACACAGCGTTCACAGGGTGAGCTTTCCGTGCTGAAAATGGCTTTGGGGAGTCCGGGCGGGAAACATTCGGGACCTGTCCATCCTTCCGCCAGGGGCAGCAGGTATTGTTGCCGGGATTATGTCTACATGCCTGTTCGCCGCTTTCGTAAATATCTTGGCGAGCAGTATTCGCGGGGGTATTGTTGCCGGGATTATGTCGATATGCCTGTTCGCAGAAACATCCGGATTCGCATGACGGAAAGTGGCGATCCATTTGATAATGTCGTAGCCGGGCTTGTCTGCGGCATTCTGAAAACCGGAAGAATGTATGACGGCAAGCCGGGAGCATGGCAGGAATCCGGCCTGCTTACCGGAAAAATCACAGATTTGTGCCATCATCAAACTCCACGCCGGCGTATTGGTTACATCCTGAATTGGAGAAAACAGGTTAATAACTATGAGATAAATATAGAATAAATAATTGAGAATCAAAAAAAGTATTACCTTTGCATCGTAATAATAAATTAATAACTATGTCTTATATAGTAGAACAGAGAATAAAAGGTAAAATATACCTGTATAAAGTAGAATCCTATTGGGATAAAACG
>JAIRMH010000272.1 GCA_031258835.1 Tannerella sp. | reverse complement strand
CCCCCCCCGCGCTCCCACCACACCCACCGCGGCCCACCCCACCCCCCCGCACCGCCCCCCCGCTATTTTTCCGGGGGGGGGGGGAACAGCGCCTGTGCGCAGGTTATTTTCGGCAACTGTACTTTCATTCCGTGCGTGTGGGGCGGTATTGTATTTGATAAATGGACTGTGTTTGCAGGAAAACGGCGGCCAATGGCATTTTAAGCATCTGTTTGTCAGATGATTAGTAATAAAACAATCCTTTTGCTTATTGAAAATGTGCGGTTTTTAGTTTTTTTTCGTACTTTTGCAACCTCATAAAAGAACGTATACGTGCACATTAACAATTAATAAAGATCGTATGAATTACGCATTAGTAACAGGAGGTTCCCGCGGTATAGGCCGTGCAGTATGTATAGAGTTGGCGGCAAAAGGGTATCCGGTGATTATCAACTATGCCTCGAACAAAGCGGCTGCGTTGGAGACGAAACAGTTCGTGGAAGAGCATGGGGGGGCGGCCGAACTGCTCCCGTTTGATGTGGCGGATGGTGTCGCGGTGGATAAGGCTCTTGAAGATTGGACGGAAAAACATCCCGAAGATTATATTGGCATATTGGTGAACAATGCCGGTATTCGTCGGGACGCAATGATGATTTTCATGCAAGATTCACAGTGGAGCGACGTCCTGGATATTTCGTTGAACGGTTTTTTTTATGTTACCCGTCGTGTTCTGAAAATGATGTTGATGAAACGTAACGGGCGTATTATTAATATCGTATCGCTTTCGGGTCTGAAGGGACTGCCCGGTCAGACGAATTATTCGGCGGCAAAAGCGGCGGTGATAGGCGCCACAAAAGCGCTTGCGCAGGAGGTGGCGCCGCGAAAAGTGACGGTCAATGCCGTTGCTCCCGGATTTGTCTTGACAGATATGACAAAAGACCTCGATGAAGAATCCTTGAAGAAAACGATTCCTGTCGGACGTTTTGGGAAACCTGATGAAGTGGCTGCGTTGGTAAGTTTCCTTGCGTCGGATGCCGCCGCGTATATTACCGGAGAAGTTATTTCAATAAACGGAGGGCTTTATTCATAAAAACAATAATGAGAAGGCGGGTTGTAATAACGGGTATCGGAATCTATTCTTGTCTTGGTAAGAGCCTTGACGAGGTGGCTTCGTCGTTGTATCGGGGAAAGTCTGGTATTGGCGTCGACCCTGCACGCGTAGCGTATGGTTATCGTTCTCCATTGACGGGGATTGTTACGCCGCCGGATTTGAAAGGATGGATAGACCGGCGTATGCGTCAGTCGTTACCTGAGGAGGCGGAGTTTGCCGTTGCGTCAACGCACGAAGCGATGCTGACGGCCGGGATAGATGAAGATTACAGGCTGAATCATGAAATAGGTATTTTTTACGGGAATGACACCTCGGCGCAAGCTGTTATCGAAACGCATGAGGTGATGCGCGAAAAGGGAGATTCTATGCTTATAGGTTCGGGCGGTGCTTTTAAATCGATGACTTCCGCCGTATCGATGAACCTTTCTACGATATTCAAATTGCGGGGAGTGAGTATTTCTGTGGCTGCCGCTTGTGCGAGCGGTTCACATGCTATTGGACTGGGATACATCTTCATTCGTTCCGGCATGCAGGATATGGTGTTGTGCGGCGGTGCGCAGGAGGTGAATGTTTATTCCATGGCAGGTTTCGACGGGCTGAGCGCATTCTCGATGCGAATTGACGAACCGGAAAAGGCTTCGCGTCCTTTCGATGCGAATCGTGACGGATTAACACCGAGCGGCGGCGCGGCAAGCCTGATCCTCGAAGACGAGGAACATGCGCTGAAACGTGGCGCTACGATATATGGCGAAGTTGTGGGTTATGGCTTTTCGTCTAATGGGGGACAAATATCGCAGGCTGACGAGCAGGGCGCCGCTATCACGATGACGCGCGCATTGGCGGATGCCGGCATAAAATCTTCGGATGTGGATTATATCAATGCACATGCTACGTCCACTCCACAGGGCGACCGTTGCGAAGCGCTGGCGATTGACAGGATCTTCGCTGCATTGGGAACTCCCGTCAGCTCCACAAAATCGATGACGGGACATGAATGCTGGATGGCCGGCGCAAGCGAAATTGTTTATTCGTTGCTGATGATGAAGAACAGTTTTATTGCTCCTAATATCAACTTCGAAACGCCGGATGAAACGGCGAAAAACCTGAATATAATATCGGAAACGAAAGAGCGGAATATTGATTTATTCCTCTCCAACTCCTTCGGTTTTGGAGGAACAAACAGTTCTATTGTTGTTAAGAAATACCGGAAACGAGGAGATTAGCAGTTTAAATAAAAATTATATATATAGAATGGAACGGAAAGAAATAGAAGCGAGAGTAAATAAATTTTTGATAGAAGAAATGGAAATTGAGACCGGCGACATCCATGACGATGCGAAACTAAAGGAAGATGTCGGACTTGACAGTCTTGATTATGTGGATATTGTCGTGATTGTAGAGAAGACGTTCGGTTTTAAACTCAAACCGGAAGAGATGTCGGAAGTAGTAACAATGAAAGAGTTTTACGATTATATAGAGTCTAAAATCAATTGACGGAACTTTAACGTAAAAATGTAAACAATCAATATGGCTAAAAAAGAAAGAGCGTGGAGAGGCGTTACAGGAGGGAGTGTTTTAGGGCAAAAGGCGATGAAAATACTTTTTTCAATCGTCAATGTCCATGTCGGATATTTTATCCTTCTTTTTGTAATCCCGTTTTATATGCTTTTTGCGCGAAAAGGGTATCTTGCGATATATCGTTATTTTCGCAGGCAACACGGATATTCGGCGATAAAATCGTTTTTCAAAACATATCGGAATCATTTTATGTTCGGCCAGATGATTATTGACCGTTTTGCCGTTTATGCCGGTCAGCGGAAATTTAAAATAGATAATCCTGACAACGACTTGTTTCTGCGTATGGTTTACGCTCAACATGGTTGCATTATAGCAAGCGCGCATGTGGGGAATCCCGAATTGTGCAGCTATCTGTTGAAACAGAAGACAAAACGCATCAACAGTATGATCTTCGGGAACGAGACAAAGGAGGTGCAGAAGAATCGTCGGATGGCGCTTGAGGATAATAATGTGCGACTTATTCCTGTATCGGAAGATATGTCGCATATATTCTTCATAAACGAAGCGCTGACAGACGGCGAGATGGTCAGTATGCTATGCGACCGCGCTTTCGGAAGTAACAAAACTGTCGAATGTGACTTCCTAAACGGAAAAGTCGACTTCCCCATAGGCGCTTTTGCGCTTGCCCGGCAGTTTAATGTTCCCGTAATAGCGATGTTTGTCCTGAAAGTAACGACTTCGCAGTATCGTATTCATGTGATGTCGCTTGCCGTCCCGGAAGAAGGAAGCAGACGCAGGCAAATAAATGAGATGACTCGCTCTTTCGTGAAGATTTTGGAGGGTATTGTAAAGAAATACCCCGAACAATGGTTTAACTTTTATAATTTTTGGAAAAATGAAGATGTTTCCTGCTCTTGAGAAGAAGTATACAAAAGAACAAATGAAGGTTCTTGAAGCGCAACGATATGCTCATGAAATAGCTTTCGCGCCGGTGACGTTTCAAGTTTCGCGCTTGATGGTAAAATTCGGAATACTCCGCCTGTTATCCGACGCCAAAGACGGGTTGACGATTGACGAGGTGGCGGAGAAAACGGGATTGTCGTACTATGCCGCGCAAGTGTTACTGGAATCGTCGCTTACAATAGGTACGGTACTTTATGCCGGCGAACGTTTCGTCATCTCAAAAACCGGATGGATTCTGTTGAGCGACCCGATGGTGTCGATTAACATGC
This sequence comes from Tannerella sp., assembly GCA_031258835.1. GTDB lineage: Bacteria > Bacteroidota > Bacteroidia > Bacteroidales > Tannerellaceae > Tannerella. The sequence continues at coordinate 13,171 of JAIRMH010000272.1, read as the reverse complement.
GTTTTAATCACGATGTGAATTATCTCGGTATGTATCATATGGAAGAGGCTTTGTTGAACGGCAAACCCGAAGGATTGAAAGTGTTCGGTCAATGGAAAACAATTTATGAAGGATTATCCTCTCTACCGGATGCGGCAAAAGAAAGCTGGTTGGGTTTCGACCATTTTTATTCTGATAACTCGTTTGACGAAGCGCTGGAAATCGTCTTTTCGTATAACCCGGCAAAACTGCTTGATGTCGGTGGAAATACGGGGCGTTGGGCGTTGCGTTGCGTAGAGCGCTACAAGACGGCGAATATCACTGTTATGGATTTGCCGCAGCAGATAGCGATGATGCAAAAAAACATATCCGGTAAGGAGGGCGCGGACCGTATATCCGGATATGGCGCGAACCTGCTTGATGAAAACGAACCTTTCCCGAAAGGATTCGATGCAATATGGATGAGTCAGTTTCTTGATTGTTTCTCGGAAAACGAGGTGGCGAGCATCGTGAAACGCGCAGCCGAATCAATGGATAAAGATTCGAAACTTTTTATCATGGAGACGTTATGGGACAGGCAGTCGAACGATATAGCAGCTTACTGTCTGACGCAGATAAGCCTCTATTTCACGGTTATGGCTAATGGCAACAGTAAGATGTATCACTCGGAAGATCTGATCCGTTGCGTGGAGGCGGGCGGCCTGAAAATTGAAAAGATATACGACGGACTGAAAAGCGGACATTCCATCTTAGTGTGTAAAAAAGCATAAAATCAGATGTACTCGATGACTGCCGAAGAATTTAACATATCGGAATTATTGCCGCAAAAGGATCCGTTCATCATGGTGGACAGGTTGATATATTATGACCCGGTTATAACAAAAACAGTTTTCAAAGTTAATGACGACAATTTGTTTTGCCATGACGGTGTCATGGAAGAAGCGGGACTGATTGAAATTATAGCTCAGACTTGTGCGGCAAGGATGGGATATAAGGAAAAAACGGAAGCTCATCGCGACGGAGTGATAAAAATCGGAGTTATCGGAATGATAAAGAAAATGGAAATCTTCCGTAACCCGTATGTGGGAGAGGAGCTTGAAACGACAATAGAAATCATGGCGGATGCGTTTAACGCAACGCTTGTTGAAACGAAAATAGAGAGTGGCAATGAAACGTTAGCTACGTGTGAGATGAAAATTTATCTTACGGATAAAACTCCGGGGTAGCCGGTATGCTCCGACGTGTCGCAAAATTCGGCGTATCGCGAAACCCGGTGCGTGGGCGACAAAGGCTTCGACGTCGTTTATACATAGAGGCGAAGGGGGTTTGAATACGGAATCATGCGCATGTGGCGGGCGTTTTGGGGCGGATAAAGTTTGTAGCGGATAAATATAAAATGAAAAAGTAAAGAATAAATTAATGGACGAAGTGATATTAAAAGCATCTAAAGAGTTTGACGTCAGGTTTAGCGAAGTGGATTCAATGAACATCGTATGGCATGGCTCTTACGCGCTTTATTTCGAAGATGCGCGCGAGGAGTTCGGACGTGTATACGGGCTTAGTTATCAGTTGTTTCTTGAAAAAGAATATCCTGCTCCGCTGGTCGATTTGACTTTCAGATATATAAAGCCGTTATTTTACGGACAACGCGCACGTATTGATATAACGTATCGCAATACGCGCGCGGCTAAAATTGTTTTTGACTATGAGATTCATCTGCCGGAGGACGAAAGCCTCGTTACGACGGGAACATCCATACAGGTGTTTCTCAATAAGGAACGTAATCTGATGCTTACAAATCCTCTTTTTTATGAAGAATGGAAAAAGAAATATAATTTGTTATGACGGTATTGCTTGGCGATAATATAATTTCGGCGTTGGGATTTACTGCGGAAGAAAATTACCGCAATGTAAAACAGGGCATTAGCGGACTTGATTTTTTCGCTGACCGTTACGATATTCCGGAACCGTTAATGGCTTCGGAAATTGATGATGTCCGACTGAACGGGGCATTTGAAAAAATATCGGCAGAATTTTCCGCAAACGCAGGAAAGGATAAAAACGGAGAGCGTTGGGGTGCGTGTCCGGTGACGTCGGCGTATCATCCGAACTACACCAAACTGGAAAAGGCCGCTATCGTTTCGGTTGCCGGGGCTTTGGGAAATACAGGGATAGACCTTTCGGGCGAGAATGTACTCTTTATCCTCTCTACGACGAAAGGGAACATCTTCCTACTGAATGAAAACAAACCGGAAGGTTATGGGCGAGATCAACTTTACCTGTGGCGTTCGGCGGAATTAATAGCGCGCTTTTTCGGGAATAACAACCGTCCGATAGTCGTTTCAAACGCCTGTATATCGGGAGCTTCCGCTATTATTACCGCACAGCGTGAACTCCGCTCGAAACGGTATGATTATGTCGTCGTCGTAGGCGCTGATGTGCTTTCCGAGTTTATCGTCACGGGATTTCAGTCTTTTAAGGCTTTGTCCCGGGAGGCATGCAAACCTTTCGATGCGAACCGTACGGGACTGAATATCGGAGAAGCTGTGGCAACGCTGATCATGACGGAGCGTCCGGAAAACGAAGTCGAAAGTGGGAGTGTCGTTTTTGTTGCGGGCGCTGTACGAAACGATGCGAATCATATATCAGGCCCTTCGCGTACGGGTGAAGGCGCTTATCTTGCATTGCGTAAAGTGTTGGAAGGGATCGACCCTGCCGAAATTGCATTTGTCTGCGCTCACGGAACGGCGACGCCCTACAATGATGAGATGGAATCTGTCGCGCTGACAAGCGCAGGATTGCAACATACGCCCGTAAACAGCCTGAAAGGATATTATGGACATACGCTTGGTGCGGCCGGTGTTATGGAGAGTATCATTTCCGTGCGTGCGCTGAAGGACGGAACGGTTCTTAAAACGTATGGTTTCGAAACGCCCGGCGTAACAAACCCGCTGGATATTGTTACGGAAAACAGGGATACGGCAAAGCGATATTGCATAAAAATGCTTTCGGGGTTTGGCGGATGTAATGTCGCCGTGTTATTTGCCAAGATGATGAGATGAAAACAGTTGAAAATGCAAAAATGATGGATTTGTCGGTAAAAAAAATGAACTATATAAAATCATATTGCAGAATTGTTCCCGGTCGCGTGTTACTGAATAGGGATGTGTATTTTGAATCCGGTAATGAACCGTTCGTGATGCACGATTTCTTTTCCGCTATATATGGACGGTTGAAGATAGAATACCGTAAATTTTATAAGATGGATGCATTGTCGAAACTTGGTTTCCTCGCCTCCGAACTTGTACTTGACGGTATCGACAGGGAGTTACATAAGGAATATTTAGGTATCGCGTTATTCAACCGTAGCGCCTCGCTCGAAGCCGACCGGAAATATCAGCAGACGATTCAGGATAAAAATAACTTTTTTCCTTCACCGTCTGACTTTGTTTATACGTTGCCGAACATTGTAACGGGAGAAATCTCCATACGGAATAAGATTTACGGAGAAACGGCGTTTTATGTTATTCCCGCTTTTCAGAGTGATATACTGTGTGGCGCTATTGAAAATATGATTCGTTTCGCAGATATGAAATACGTTCTGGCAGGATGGATCGACGTTGACGCTTTTTCCGGTGCGTTCAGTTGCATGATGGCGCTTTGTGAAACGGAAGGCCATGATACGAACGGAACAAATGACGCAGAGACGTCTCAGACATATTTCGCGAAAAGAAGTAGCCTGATGCTGCCGTTGAACGTTGATATAATGGAAGATTTATGGGAGAAAACGTAATAAAAACGTTGGCGCAGTAGTGATATGTGGCAGGCATATCGAGCGTCAAACGTGGATGTGGCAGGATGTTTGCATGCGGAACGTTGAAAATATTAACTTTTTAAATATTAAATATATGGATGAATTGATTTTAGAATTGAAAGACGAGATTATTAAAGTGTTGAACCTCGAAGGAGTGACGCCCGGAGATATTTCCGACGATGGCGAACTTTTCGGCGAAGGGCTGGGACTTGATTCGATTGATGCTCTGGAACTTATCGTACTACTCGAAAAGACCTACGGCATCAAACTGAAAGATCCTGCGCAAGGAAAAGAAATCTTCAAGTCTATTCGTACGATGGCTGAATATGTACAGGCAAACAGAACAAAATAAGACGGTATCGCACAGATGAATAAAGAAATCTATATCACCGGAGCAGGTGTCGTGTCTGCTATAGGAATGGATAAAGCCACGACTCTTGATGCTTTAATGAACAGGCGGACGGGAGTGGAGACAATCAGATATCTGCAAACTTCACATGCGGACATTCCCGTCGGCGAGGTGAAATACAGCAACGACGAACTTCGTGAAATGTTACGAATCCCATCGTCAGAGGCATTTATCCGTTCTTCATTGCTTGCAATACCTGCTGTAAAAGAGGCTTTGAAACAGGCGCAGCTTGACGAGCGGTCGTCATTGCGCGTGGCGTTCCTTTCAGGGATCACCGTCGGTGGTATGGATCAGGCAGAACTGATGTATTCCGATTTTTTGGATAATGATTCGAAAAACGATTATATCAGGCTGAACGATTGTGGCGCTTGTACGGAGCAGATTGCCGGTTTTATCGGTGGTTTCCGGATGGTATCGACAATAGTGACGGCATGCTCGTCGTCGGCTAACACGATTATGATGGGAGCCGATATGATAAAGGCCGGACGTGCGGATATCGTTGTGGCGGGCGGGACGGAATGTCTTTCGCGTTATCATGTCAATGGATTTAATACGTTGATGATTCTTGACCGGGAGATATGTAAGCCGTTCGATCGCGATCGCGCCGGGATAAATCTGGGCGAAGGCGCTGGATATCTGACGCTTGAATCCGCAGAATCGGCAACGCGACGTGGAGTGAGGCCTATCGGGAAGATATCGGGATATCGGAATGTGTGTGATGCATATCACCCGACCGCTTCTTCGCCTGACGGCTTAGGGCCTTATCTTGCGATGAAAGGGGCGATTGAAGATGCGGGGCTGGGACCGGAAGATATCGATTATATCAATGCGCACGGCACCGGTACGCCCAATAATGATCTTACGGAAGGTCTGGCGGCAATGAATCTTTTTGGCGATAACGTACCTCCGCTTTCGTCCATAAAGGCGTATACGGGACATACGACAAGCGCCGCCGGCGGTTTCGAGGCCGTAGTGTCGTTGCTTGCTATTGAACATAATTTTCTGCCGGCGAACATGAATTTCAGGAATAAGATCGAGGAACATAACTTTGTCCCCGTCATAAATTCCGAACCTTCACGACCGATAAGGCATATACTGTCAAATTCGTTCGGTTTCGGAGGTAACGATTCCTCTATTGTTTTATCGAAAATTTAATTTTTTATGTCAGTATATATACGGTCAGCAAATCAAATATCGGCGCAAAAGCCGCTCTCGGACGAGTGGTTCGACAATCCTGTTTATTATGACGATAAACGAGCGCCGACCATCGATCCCGATTTCACCGGTCATTTTCCGTCGTTAGCGGCGCGGCGCATGTGTGTACTTCTGAAGCGCGCCGTTATGATATCGCGACTGACGCTTAAAGAGGCTTTGACGGAAATGCCTGATGCCATAATCAGTGGAACGGGACTCGGATGTATTGAAAATACGGAGAAGTTCCTTCATTCAATCATGAAGAATGGCGAGAAGTTTCTTCAGCCGACATGTTTCATGCAGTCCACGCATAATATTCTCAGTTCGTCGGTTGCAATAGACCTGAAATGTCATGGATACAACAATACATTCGTGCATCGCGGAGCGTCGTTCGAAAACGCTTTGCTTGACGCATTTATGCAGTTTGAGCAGAAACGCATACGCACGGCGTTGGTAGGCGGGTACGATGAGCTGACCGACGATTATTATAAGTTTTTCGAAAGAATAGGTATATGGGATTTTGTGCGGGGATCGTCGCCGGAAAAGAGGTGTTTTGCCGGCGAAGCCGCCGTTAGTATGTTACTCGGCACGGATAAAAACGAACATGCGATATGCGAAATAAGCGATGTAGAACTGATGTTTTGCCCGACGCATGAGCAGATAGGGGAAACGCTTTATGCGACGCTTGCAAGAGCCGGATGCGAATTGTCGGGTATTGATGCGGTACTGACGGGTATTAATACACATGTGGAAAACGATAATGTATACCGCGATGTGATAGCGCGTTTTCTGGGGGACTGTCCCGTAATGCAGTATAAACATCTGTTCGGTGAATCATTTTCATCGTCCGCATTGGGCGTATATGTTGCGATGACATGCCTTCGTAAAGGCAGAATACCCCCATTCCTGCTCGCCGATATCAAGCGGAAAGCCGAGGCCGCCAATGCCGCCGGTATCGAGGGCGTTAAACGAATACTTGTGTATAATCATTACAGAAATATGTCCCATTCATTTATACTTTTATCATCATGTTCAGGTTAATATTTTGCTCAATCGTACAGTGCGTATTTCTTGCGGCAGGACAGGTTTTTCTTAAATTCGCCCTTGAAAAATTCGAGAAATTCGGATGGACATGGAAGTTCTTCCGTGATTTTTTTACAAACTGGTGGCTTTTGGCATCCGGACTTTCTATGGTTGCAGCTTCGATTATATGGTTTTATATATTGAAACATAACGATCTGTCACTTGCTTATCCGCTGATAAGCATCAGTTACATTTTCGGAACGCTGGCTGCCGTTTTTATTTTTCACGAGACGGTTCCGGTAACACGCTGGATAGGCGTTCTGTTTATCATGATAGGGGTGGCGTTTTTAACAAAACCGGTGTGACTTATTTTTCGTGCGTTTGCCCTGAACATTTTTATCGGTCTGCGTGGAATGTCGAAAATTTTATGTATGTTTGAAGCGTATAAACAAAAAATTGTCTGGAATTTTTATGAAGAAAAATGTGATTTTATTATTGGGATTGCTTTTGTGTCCGGCGCTTTTGCCGGCGCAATATCAGGAAGCGACAAGAGGACAGCAAGACGAAATCGTAAGTAAGATTACTCGGGCTGCCGGCGATATGGAAACGATGCAGGGTGATTTTATGCAGGTTAAAGAATTGTCTTTTATGGACGATAAGATGATGTCCGAAGGAAAGATGTATTACAAAAAAGCGAATAAAATACGTTGGGAATATACGAAACCTTATAAATATGTTTTTTCGATGGATGGACAACAAGTGCGTATGACGTCGGGCGACAAAACGAGCACAGCGCCTGTCCGCTCAAACAAGATGTTCGGCGAGATAAGTAAAGTGATGATTGGTGGCGTCAGCGGAAGCGGGCTTGTCGGTTCTCCCGATTTTGACGCCCGGTTTATGGTTGGGAAAGACGATTATAAAGTAATCCTTACGCCCAAGAAAAAAGAGATAAAAGACCTCTTTTCTTCCGTGCAACTTTATGTCGGAAAAACGGATAACCGCATACACTCGGTCGAATTGGTGGAAAAAAGTGGCGATAAGACAACCATCACGTTGAAAAATGTTCAGGTTAATACGGCTATTAGCGATGATATTTTTTCAAATTGAGAGAATGATGAAATTTTGTTTTCTTTTTGCATTGCCTGTTCTGTTTATGGGTTGTATTGCCGTATCGCCGGCTGTTAAACGTACGATAACGGCTAAAAAAACGGATGCGCCTGTGTGGACGGAAAATTTCCGTTCCGATAGTGTGAAAAACAGCTATCGTGTGACGTTGACGACGCCGGATAATCGCATTACAGGATTGTGTATCTTAAAGAAGACCGGAGAAGAATGGCGTGGAACGCTTGTCAATGAGATGGGGGCGAAGGCTTTTGATTTTATCGTCGCCGACGATAAATGTGAACTGTTTAACGTCATTCCGATTATAGACAAATGGTATGTAAAAAAGACGGTAGCAGCCGATTTGTATTACCTCTTCAATGTCGACAATCCCAGAGCTGCTTTCCACAAGCAACTTGAACGATTCGAACAGAATGGTAACATCGTTGTCAATTATAAGAAAAAACAGCTTCTGGTGATGCCGGATGGTTCGGTATTATTGATGAATAATCGTCGTAACCTGCGGTATGAGTTGAAAAAAATAGTCGAAATAGACCCGGATAAAATTATAATGTAAATGCTTATAGATGATTTTTTTACGGTAATAGAAACCGCAGACACCGAGGCAGGCAGGACGTATCGTGTTGCTTTAAACGCTTTGCACCCTGTTTTTTCGGCTCATTTTGCCGGCAATCCCATTGTGCCCGGAGCTTGCATTGCGCAGATGATAAAGGAGTTGGCGGCAGACTATTTATCAGGTTCGTTTTTTATCAGTGCCATAAAGAACATGAAATTTCTTAAGGTTATCAGTCCGCTGGAAAACCCCGAAGTATCGGTGCGAATAACATGCACGGCGCGGGAGAACGAAAACATTTCCATATCTTCCGTTATAAATGACGGCGATAGCGTTTTTTTTAAAGCGATCCTTGTTTTAACACCGATAACAAAAAATGAAAGCGCCCCGCATCCAGTTTTGCAGCGGCGGATGGAGGCTTTACGCCTCTGTGTGCTCATCCCGACCTATAATAACCGGAAAACGCTTGCCTGCGTAATTAATGATGTTTTGCAACATACAACGGACATAATTGTTGTAAACGATGGCTCGACCGACGATACGGTAGAAATACTGAATGGTTTTTCCGGTAAGGTGGAGGTGGTGTCGTATATGCCGAACAGAGGTAAGGGATATGCCCTGAAAAGTGGTTTCAATCGTGCGGAGGAACTGGGATATAAAGGCGTTATAACACTTGATTCCGATGGGCAACATTTGGTTTCGGATATAGAAACGTTTGTCGGATATGCGGAGAAATATCCCGGTGCGCTTTTGCTCGGACAACGTACGATCGAAGGTAGTATGCCTGCGAAAAACAATTTTGCAAACAGATTTTCAAACTTCTGGTATGCCGCTTATACGGCATACCGGTTCAATGATACGCAGAACGGATTCCGCCTATATCCGCTTGCTGCAATGAAAGGACTGCGTCCGTTCTTTTCGCGTTATGAGGCGGAGTTTGAGATGCTTGTTCGTTCGGCATGGAAAGGTCTTGCGATAGCGCCTGTTCCTGTATGCGTATATTATCCTCCCGCGGGAGAACGCGTCACACATTTCCGTCCGAAAAGAGATTTCTTTCGTATCAGTGCGCTTAACATGCTTTTTTTTGTTTTGGCGATAGTCTACGGTTATCCGTCGATGTTGTTCCACCGGTTGCTTACTAAAAAGAAAAAATTATGACAAATTTTTTTCTTTTGGTATACGACTATTTTTCCGAACGCAAAAGTTTGTTATTCAAGTTTTTGTTTTTTCTTGTTATCATCTTCCTCTATTCTTCTTATCATATCCGCTTTAAAGAAGATATTTCGCGTTTCCTTCCCGAAGACAAAGAAAATAAACGCATAAATGACGTTTATCAACATGTCGCATCGCCTAATACGATAACGGTATATTGTAGCCATAAAGAATTGGGAGAACAACGTCGCGGGATGCAAATCTCACACCCTTCGCAGGTTGCCGAGTCGACGGCCCCCCGGCAAATATACAGTCTTTCGGAGGATTCGACGACGGCAGATAAGGAGGATAGCTCTCCGGACATCCGGCCGTATGGTTTTTCGGAGTATGCGGTTTCGGTTCAAATCGAAGCGTTGGATACATTGGCAGGACGCCTGAAGGAACGTATGGATACGTTTTATATCAAAAATCTTTTTTATCAGGTGAGTGCGGCGGAGATGCAGGCGATGTCGTCGTTTATCATTGAGAATATGCCGTATTTTCTGGATGAAGACGATTACGAACGAATGGATACCTTGCTGACACGCGAAGCCATTGCCCGTCAGATGGATATAAATAAGAATATGCTTACTTCGCCGGCCGGTATCTTTGTGCGGGATAACATTCTTGCCGACCCGCTACGGATGACGAGTGCGCTGATGCTCAAATTGCAAGATTTCAGGGTCGGCGATCAATACCGCCTTTATCAGGATCATCTGTTTACGGCAGAGGGCGAGGCGCTGATGTTTATCAATTGCGCTGTTCCTGCAAGCGAAACTGCAATGAACGAAGTGTTCCTCGATTCGCTACAATCGTTTATTGCCGAAACGGAGAAAGATTTTGGAGGCGTTACCTTCGAATACGTCGGGGCGGCGGAGATAGGACTTACAAACGCGCGGCAAATACGGAAAGATACGATATTTTCCATGTCGCTTGCCGTGATAGTTATATTTGCCTTGCTCATCTATTCGTTCCGAAGCGGACGTAAGATCCTTCTTATTTTCGTTTCCGTATTTTTCGGCGGACTTTTTGCAATGGCGCTTTTGTATGCCATACGCGGCGAAGTGTCGGTGATCGCCGTCGGGATCAGTTCCATTATGTTCGGTATAGCAATAAACTATCCGCTTCATTTTCTGGAACATTACAGTCACGTCTCCGATTCGCGGATCGTTATAAAAGATATCATAGAGCCGTTGACAATAGGGAACATAACGACCGTATGCGCGTTTATGAGCCTTGTTTTTATCGGATCCGATGCGATGAGTGACCTCGGATGGTTCGCCTCGCTTCTATTAATCGGAACAATCCTTTTTGTTCTGTTTTTTCTCCCACATTTCTTATCCGCTGAAAGAAAAACCGACCGTTTTGTCGCTCGTCCTTTTAAGAAAAGATTCCAGGAGATTGACGCTGTTGTCGGCAGATTTATTGCTCGTCCTTTTGAACGGAATCGTTGGTTAGTTGTCTCCGTTATCCTGCTGACGGTTTTTTTTAGCTTTTTTAGCGGTGATTCGCGTTTTGAGGCAGATATGCGGAAAATCAACTATATGACGGCGTCGCAGAAAGAATCTTTCGACAAAATGATGGGACTGCTGAACGGAGACCGACATGTGATGTATTACGTTACGGAAGGTCGGGATTTGGAAGAAGCGCTCGAGGCGAACGAAAAAAACAGGCCGGTTCTGCAGTCGTTGGCGGACGAGGGCAGGATATACAAGATCGGAGGCGTCGGAAATTTTTTTTCCTCGCGGGCGCGCCGGGCGGAAAAGGTGAAGCGGTGGGAAGATTTCTGGAGCGTGCGTCGCGATAGTGTGATGACGTATCTCCATGAAGAATCGCAGGCATTGGGTTTTCGCGAAGGCACATTTCGGTCGTTCGAAGATATGACCGGTCGCAGTTGGGAGGAGGTCGACGTATCACATTTCGCACCGTTGAGAGAAATGCTTGCGGGGAATTATATCGTTGAAAAAGAAGATAAAGCGATGATAGTGAATATGCTTTATATCGACCGCCGGGAAGCGCAGGCGTTAGAAGAAATGCTTAACGTGTCCGACCTTTCGAGGAGATCATCAACTACGCGTTGTTCAGATGCATCCGAAGGAACGCTTGACGGGTTCGGGCCATCGTCCGTCGCTTTCGATGCCGGTTCCGTCACGCGACGCATGATCGCTTCGTTGTCCGACAAATTCAATTATGTCTTCTATGTATGCGGAGCGGTCGTATTCGCTTTCCTGATATTCTCTATGGGACGCATCGAACTGAGTATGATTGCATTTACCCCGCTGGCGTTAAGTTGGATATGGATATTAGGCATGATGAATATTTTCGATATCCGTTTTAATATTGTGAATGTTATCCTGGCAACGTTTATTTTTGGTCAGGGCGACGATTATACCATCTTTATGACCGAAGGACTGATGTACGAATACACGTATGGACGAAAGATGCTGGCGTCGTATAAGAAAAGTATCGCCATGTCTGCGTTGATAATGTTTGTCGGTATGGGGATGCTTATTTTGGCAAAACATCCGGCATTGCGTTCGCTTGCCGAGGTGACAGTCGTTGGAATGATTTCGGTCGTTGTCATGGCATATATTATCCCTTCGTGGCTGTTTCGTCTGCTGACGCTGAAAAAAGGAAAGAAACGTCTGGCGCCCGTGACGCTGAAAAACCTGCTCTGTATGATTTATGCATTCCTGTTCTTCTTCGTGATGAGTGCCATTATAACCGTTACCGGATGGGTTATGTTTACGTTCGGAAAAACGACGGAAAAGAAAAAGATGCGATATCATAAATTGCTTTGTAAAACAGCCTGTTTTGTGATATATCACATTCCGCAGGTAAAGACTACATTTCGTAACCTTTCCGGCGAGACGTTCGCTAAGCCGGGCGTCATCATTAGTAATCATCAGTCGCATATCGACCTGATGTGTATCATGATGCTTACACCGAAGCTGATAATTTTAACAAACGATTGGGTCTGGAACTCCCCGTTTTACGGACAACTGATAAAATACGCCGATTTCTACCCTGTGTCGGACGGTGTGGAAAACGCATTAGACAGCTTGCGGGATGCGGTAAGACGCGGCTATTCGATAGTCGTCTTCCCGGAAGGAACACGCTCGACCGACTGCTCTATTCGGCGTTTTCATCGCGGGGCATTCTATCTTGCCGAACAACTGAAAACTGATATCATCCCCGTGATGATTCATGGCGTAGGCCATGTACTTCCCAAAGAAGAATTTATGCTTCGCAAAGGCAGAATCCACATACGGGTAATGCCGCGCATTACGCCGAACGACAACCGTTTTCGCAAAGACTATTCCTCCCGATCCCTCGATGTTCGCCACTATTATCAAGCCGAATACAAGAAGTTGTGCAGAGAACTCGAAACACCTGCCTACTACGCTGATTTGGTAATGAAAAACTACATTTACAAAGGCCCGGCCATAGAACGCGAAGTCCGCAGGAACCTAAGGAGACACAATCTCTATGCACAGGAAATAGCCGCCACCCCCGACGCCGGCCAAATAACGATCCGGAACACCGGTTACGGTGAATATGCCCTGCTTCTATCTCTGGTAAAAAAAGACCTTCAGATAACGGTCGTCGAACCTGACCCCGACAAATGCGCCCTCGCTGAAAACTGTGTTTCGGTACCCGGGAACTTGAAGTATGTGCCAAATATCAGGGAAAGATAATATATTAAAAGACAGTAAATTAATGACATCAAAAAACGACATCGAAAACTGAAAAAAAAATCGCATCTTTCGAAAATTTCATGTACATTTGCCGTATAAAATGAAAAAGTAAAATTATGGCGCATTATTTAGATCCGAAAAATGACTTGACGTTCAAACGAATCTTCGGCGAGCATGAAGAGTTGTGT
>JAIRMH010000028.1 GCA_031258835.1 Tannerella sp. | reverse complement strand
GTTGTTACCGAAATCAGGCAATATCTCGTTCTTACCCCGCGGGAAGTCAAGATAAGCATTGCCGATCTCCTGACGTTTCTTGACCGCCTCTACTTCCGGCCGGATATAGCTGAGCCGCGGCCGCATATTATAATTCGTCGTCGTGACAACCTCTTTCGTTGGATCCTCAAAAATACGCGAACGGACAATTTTCGACTGATCGCCACAACCGCACAAGTCTTCTTCCACATCCAGAAACGCCTCCGACATCCAAGGCTCAAAAGGTATGGACAGACGGTAATGAAGCTTCCCAAGCGGTTTTACAATCGCGTATGGCAGATTGCTTTCAAATTCTTCATAAGCCCGGTCATTCAGTTCCAACTCCCGCACAAATGCCTTGTTTCTTGTAGTCCCCTGTATCATCACCTGAGGCAATTCGATCTCTTCCTTTTCAGAACCGACCACCGGAGTAAGGATCTGGGCATGATTCGCCTTGAGTTTCATCCCGGACATATCAATGATCATGTCAACAATAAGGGAATCTCCGACTTGCTTCATTAAATTCCGGTGATATTGAACGCGGCTACGTTGCAAAATCGTCCGCCGGTTATCCGGTTGCACCCATTGAGAGGAAGATTCCGGCTTTGCCGCCCGGTTGGCATTTACCGAATTGGTACGTTGCGCAACCGCAGGCATACACAAAAACATCCCCAACAATTCGATTATTATGTACTTCATCTTATCCATATCAGCTTCCATTCTTACATTAATTATTTAAGCATATACACCAATGAAATCCCTGCACGCGTAGGCCCGAAATAGTGAACTTTTTCTTCGCCAATCACTTGCTTACAACTCGCACACCGGACTTTCTCATAATTCAGATAGGTATACCCTATACCTGCCGTAAACTCCATACTGAAACGGGAACTTAATACCCACTGATATCCATAAGAAACACCCAACCCGGCAAACCACCCGTCAAAACTGTTTGTATAAATACCATCCCTGTCCGCACTGGAATAAATCAGGTGATTCGTTGCATAATCAATGCCGTATTTATCAATCAACCCCTGATAAGGAATCGTTCCTTTTTCATATTGTACACCTTTCACTGTATGTCCTTCCGTCGGCACCATTTCAACCGAAGATGTTCCCAAACCGTAATTGCCCCAACCAAAGGGCATTGTAATGGCTCCGACATTAAACATACATCCATGTATATGAACTCCAAAAAAGTGACCGTTGAATTTCTCACATAACCACCAACGAACTTCCGGCTGGATCATGAAGTGTTTAAATTTAGTATCCCGTGTCTCTATAAAATCATTACTCGCACCTTTTATACCGACCCATTTATAACCCAATGACCACGGATTATAATTAAGCCAGATATCCAACGTCGTTTTAGGATTCAGAGCCACCTCATATCCGAGGTTTATCGTAGTCGTTGCATCATACAGGAGATTTGTCTTCAACGCCATATCCTGCGCCGACAAACTCAACCCTGTCATCAATAATATCAGGGACACCAATAATATCATCTTTTTCATATTTTCACTTTTTATGTGACAAGAAAAAACTTCGGTAGAAGGTGACAAATCCCCCTGCAAAACCAAAGTCTCACTTGTTATCAATACAAAATATTTAATTGCGGGGATTCGTTCACCCCTGTTTTTATTTTCCAACATCACGTTTAAACATTATTTCTTTTAATCTACGGACGCTGCTTAATGCAAATCGCCCGCCTCTAAACGTTATTTTCGCTTTTTCAGTGAAAACCTCTCTTCGTTTTCACTTTGCAAATATACATCATGTTTTTAAATAATACTATACAAATGTATAGAAAATTCATCTTGCAGGACAAAATCTATGTCTTTTTGTACAAAAAAGGCTCTACGAGATACTAAAAGCAAAAAAAAGACGATTTTATCAATAGATAATAATAACAATGTCAATTGATCCGCTGATTTATTCGGCGCAAAAGTGCAGGTAATTTATAAATAAATATTGCCTTTTTGGATAAAAGCATTCACGTTTTTGCTATTTTGAAGAATTTCGGACGAAATCACCACAAAATTACACTTTCGGACGTCTCCGCTAAGCACTTTCATCATCAAAAAAAGAGAAAACAGCATCAAAATATCGGTTAATGTGTAATCGCAAAATGATATGCGAACAAAACGTACACAAGCAAAGGTTTTTAACAAATTCACGACATTCACATCTCTCAACCTGTAACGTGTAAAAAAAAATCACAGATTTTTCGTCACAGATTTTTTTTTCACATCCGACAAGCGTTTTCATCGGACATCTGTTGAAAACTTTACGATTCCATCGATTTTTTTTTACAGCGCCCGCCGCCGCCCGCCCCCGTCATTGCGAACCCGCAGGGTGAAACAATCCAGGTTTGTGTATGCACCTGGATTGCTTCACTCCGTTCGCAATGACGAATAGTGAGAGCGTCAGCAAAAGGACGAACCCACGCCACATCATTGCGAGGAGCGTAGCGACGCGGCAATCCGGCACCGGTATGAACCTGGATTGCTTCCTGCTTCGTACCTCGCAGTCTGCAATGACGAAAGGTGAGAGGGGTATGCGTCATCAGTTAACCCGCTTCCCGCCCCCGTCATGACGGGAAATCGGATACTTTCGGGAAAAACCGGGATAAAGGCTTAAGTCTTTTCTCTGTACATTTCTTCTATTTCTTCTGCATAGTTTTTGGCGATGACTGCGCGTTTTATTTTTAATGTATCGGTAATTTCACCCTTATCTTTCGACAGGGATTCGGGTAGGAGCGTAAAACGTTTGATTTTTTCGAAGGAGGCAAACCTTTTCTGGCAATCCTCGACAATGGATTGAAAAAAGCGTATGATTTCTACTTTCTTTATTAATTCCTTACGATTCTCAAACGGAAGGTTTTTTGATTGCGCATATTTTTCAAGCGCTTCGAAATTTGGAATGATCAGGGCGCTGACAAATTTATACTTGTCGGCAACAACTACGCATTGTTCGATGTATTTATTGCCGCTCATACTTAATTCGATGGCCTGCGGCGCGATGTATTTGCCGTTCGATGTTTTGAACAGATCTTTTATCCGTTCGAGGAAAAACAGGGTCTCTCCTTCGAGCCTTCCTGCGTCGCCTGTGCGGAAAAAACCGTCTTCCGTAAACACCTTTGCTGTTTCTTCCGGCTTTTTATAATAACCGCTTGTGATGGTTTCGCCTTTCACCAGAATCTCATGGTTCTTCGGATCAATCCTGACTTGCAGATCCGGCATGATCGTTCCGATGGATCCCGGCGTATAATTTATCTGCGGATAGAAACATACGGTGGCTGACGTTTCGGATAGTCCGTAACCATACCGGATGGGAAAATGAACCGACAGCAGAAATTCCGCGATGTTATCAGCTAATGGCGCTCCTGCGACGGGGAACACACGTCCGCGTTCCAG
>JAIRMH010000321.1 GCA_031258835.1 Tannerella sp. | reverse complement strand
AAAAAAGACATCGGCGAAATAAAAGCCGAATACCTGAAAGGATTGACCTTTCATTATGTTTCCGATATTGCCCAGGTAATTGACTATGCCCTGCTGGGAGAAAAAGCGAAGGAATAAATCCATTGATATTATCGTTGTATCAGATAATTTATCAATGACAAAAATATAAACCTGAAATATGTGTAATATATGAGGTATTGACACATACTTCAGATTTGTTATGCCGGGGTTATGTAAAACGGCATGATTTAATATTCTGATTGCATATCTTATTCCAGGAATAGTTCTATCACAGGGACTTCTACATTAGGACGTTCTACGGGCAGGGAAAGGATGACATCGTTTTCACCGGAAGTTTCGGTAGTGTGGCTACCTTTCTGTGTCGACGTTCTGAATTTGATTTCGGAACCGTCGTTGAGGAGTTGCGCATATTTGAATTTATCTTTGAATCCCGGCAGATGCAGGGAATTGAACGGCCATTCCAATACGTGGATATAGATACGTTTTCTTTCAGGATTGTAGGTCAGCAGGCAATTCTGAGGTATTTCAAAATCTTCCGGCGCTTGTGTACATCCGTAAATAGAGCGATTGTGGAACTTCATCCAGCGGGCGAGACCATCCAGCCGTTCATTCGCCCGGTTATCAAATACACCGCGTGCCGTCGGGCCGACATTTAATAATAAATTGCCTCCTTTACTTACTGTTTCAATCAGCATGACGACTAACTGATGTACGCTTTTCCAGGTATATTCGTCGCGGTAATATCCCCACGAACCGGAAAATGTCTGGCATGTTTCCCAGGGCACACGTTTCCTGTTTAATGTCGGCCATTCACTGGGCATAAACTGTTCGGGAGTCACAAAATCCCATCCCCAGTCGGTATGGTTCAGGTCCATCCGGTTGTCCACGATGATATGCGGTTGAAGTTCGCGTATCAACTTCATCAAACCCTCGGCATCCCAATCCTCGTGTCCTTTCCCGTTTTCTCCGGGATAGGAAAAATCCATAAATAGTTCGTCAATACGTCCGAATTGGGTTAAAAGTTCTCGTAATTGATCTTTCATATATTTTTGATAGATCTTCATATCCCGTTTTTCATTTTCCTTTTTCCGTTCTTCCGGATCTGTTGGTACGGGTGGATGTATCCGGTCAAAAGCAAAATGCGGATGATGCCAGTCGATCAGCGAATAATAGAACCCAACCCGTATCCCTTCCGCACGGAATGCTTCCACCAGCGGTTTGATCAGATCCTTTCCATAAGGTGTGTTAGTTACTTTATAATCGGTATATTTGGTATCCCACAGACAGAATCCGTCATGATGTTTAGTTGTAACGACCACATATTTCATACCGGCTTCTTTTGCTTTGGCGGCCCATTCCTTCGGGTCATACAAATCCGGATCGAAGTGATCAAAATATTTCTTATAGTCGGCGGCCGGAATTTTTTCATTCAACTGTACCCATTCATGACGGGCGGGTAGGGCATAGATCCCCCAGTGAATAAACATACCAAACCGGTCATGTGTCCACCACGCCATTCGTTTCTCTTTTTCTTCCTTTGTTTCTTTTGCCCAGGAGGGTCTTTCCTGCGCATTCATACTGCTTAGTGAAAACAAAAACAGGACTGTGCATAAAAATACGTGTTTCATAAAATATTAAAGTTTTAATGAGTAAATTGCATATTCAATGGTTGCAAATATACATGAAAAATTCGACATTACACACACAGACAGATAAAAATTGGCGAGGCCTATTACGGCGGTACGGAGGATTTCGAGGCAATGCCCAAAGTCAATGCGCATTATCATTACGACACCTTCAACGAAGTTAATTTTCTGTTCTTATGTAGCAAAACAAAAGAACAAACCGCCCCCGCCATGCCCCCCCCTCGTCACGCCTCCTCTTCGTCATGACGAGTGTGGGCAGACGTGCTGCCACAAGAGCGGAAGCCCTTCCAGAAAAGGAGAACGCCCTCCTCCAGGTCGTTGCTGGCGGTTATTCTAAGCGTTTGAGTTTGACCCAGAATCGGATGAGTTTGACCCAGAATCGGATCCGATACCACAGGCGCGGTGATTTCCAGTGTAGCGTTAGCCGGCTGGACGGATTCAACTGTTACGAGACCTCTTATAATATTCACCTCTGTGGGATTAATATACCGGTACGTTGTGACCGCCATATTATCAACAACGCCTGAGATTCTTACCGTGTCGACGCTCGTCGCTACCGCATACTGTCCGTTGGAGGTAATATATTGCATACTGCCGTCGACGACGACCGTATATTCAAGGTTACTGCCCGGATGCGTTCTGGCAGTATACTCGCCATCCGGATAGGGCATACTGTTAACTTTGTTTATTGTGAACAGATAGATGATTCCGTTTCAGATCCAGATATTCCTTCTTGACATGATCATAAAACTCCAACCGGTAATTCCCCCCTATTCCTATTCCGTAGCGTTTCGTTAACAGGAGGAATGGGCGGGCCGTATACCATTTGTCTCTATCAATGGGGTTAATAGTATCGTTTATTTTATGAATACTGGATTGAAATTCATAGATATAAACGGTTTTATTTGCTTCCGGCGCACCGTGTTTTTGCAGGAAATTAGAACTACTTGGGGTCCAATTAAGATATCCGTTAGAAAATGTGAGTACTCCGGGTACTCCGGCAAGGGTTGATTTCGGTTGAACAAAACCGGCGGGCGGGACAAAGACTATACACCATTCCACATTTTCATTGAAATCACTGGGTAACTCGGCAACGAATGACGGTCCCAACTGTATCTGGACTTTGGCGACCGCGCGGATCATCCGGCAGGTGTACGCGCCGGCAGGAGCCCAGCCGTTGATTTCGCCGTACATGGGTAAAGATTCGCCTCCGCGATAGTATCTCTTTTCCTGTTTTGTCGGAAAACAGGCATTAATGTCGTCGCGGGTTGCTACGCTTCCTGTGTCGGGATTCTGCGCCACGTTCGCAACGCAGACAACCGTGTCGCCGGGATTCAGTTTCTGCTGTAACTGGGGTAGCAGTTACGTCGCCTGGCCGTTGTGCATAATCCGGTCGCCTTCGATCATTTCTATAAATCTTTTGCCGCCATTGAACACGCACACCCACAGCGTATCAATCGTACATTCGCTCACGGTGGCGGTGCTGTAAACGCTCACTTCCTGCGTACCGGGAATGGAGAGTTCTATCCGCTGCCCCGCTTCCACAGGCTCCTCCGGGATGTCGACATCATTGTTGCAGGCCACACAACAGAGGAGTATTAACAAACTTATTTTCTTCATTACTGTAAACTTTTAATTATTTTTGATTGCATTCTTAATTTAAGTATTTATAAAATGTTCCCGGCATTTTATATTTATTTTCCGGCGATCCCCGCAAGCGATTTGGCGATCCCCGCAAGCCTTTGGCGCTGCACCGCGAGCGTCCAACGATACACCGCGAAGGTTACGGAAATGAAACGAGTATCGAAATTGTCAAAAACCCCGCTTAAGATGTTAAAAAATATTGAGGTGGGGAGGGAGTAGATGCCTTATAAATCAGCATATTACGCACCTCCTTAAGGGAGGCGACAACCGCCGTACAGACCTGTAATATGCTGTTATTTTTTACCATTATAAATACTTTTACAAACTGTTAAAATAGAATGTTATTTAAAAATACTCTGCAAACATAACGATTATTTTCAAAAAAACAAACATTTCCGCATTTTTTTACGGGCAGGCTAATTTTTTTCCCCCACCCGCGCTAACCTCCCCCCGTCCTCCCCCCCCCCCCCACTCCCTGCATTTAGCGTTGATCTCCGCTATGGCGTTCTATTTTCTATAATCCTGACCCAGCAAAATACCGGTAGCGATCGCAATGGCTACCCATGCTAACAGTGATTGATGAAATTTCTTTCCCATATTTTTAGTCTTTATGATTGTATTCGTTCAAAATCTTATAGCCTGCCGCCGCAATGCATATACTCATCAGCGGACTTACGAGGTTAAAAAAAGCATACGGCAGATACGTCAGGGTAGGGATGCCGAGTACGGTGGCCTGTGTCATGCCGCAGGTGTTCCA
>JAIRMH010000214.1 GCA_031258835.1 Tannerella sp. | reverse complement strand
ACTCCCGCTAAGGAATACTCCTGAAATGGGATTTCTACAGGATTTTCTTTCTGGCAGGAAGCCAGGCTTCCCGCCAGAATCAGCACTATGGCTGCAAGTCTTAATCGAATCTTTTTCATACAGTTTGTAATTATTGATTAATAGTAAGGGGAACTTCCTGCGCATGTTGTCCGTATAACGCCATAACTCTCAATTACTCAAGATCGGGATAGCCGAAATAAAAATACAGTTTACGTGTGACGGTGCCGTCCACCGTATTGATATGGCTCATCGACCCCAAACCCTGAGGTCGCTGGTTGATGTTGATAGCCATCTTGGTGCCGGTGGGCGGAATGTTGTCCAAAAACGAAATTCCGCCGACAGGTATGGTCGGGTGAGGAATGCCGCTGGCGACAAAAGAGTAAAAATTCTCACCCCAGCGTGCATAGAGGTTTTCTTCAGCCGACGCCACATAAAATCGTCCTTCTACGGCATCTACCTGCATCCATACCATATCAGAATGATATCCCTTAAATTCGGGATAAAACCATGGGAAGGAACCGGTTTGCGTGTCGTTGAACAGTTTCGCCCACACGCCGAAATTCATTCCTTGCGGACGGTTTTTCCAAACGCGGTATGGACCGTTACCTAGCCAGCGAATGCCGATAATATTTCGTTCCGGATAATCGAAAGAGATCCCCGTAAAATCATATTCACCTGTCAGGCTATAAGCATAATTCATTTCCAGCCAACCGGAAGGATACATGGTCCAGCGTACATATTTCATATCGCCCTCGTATGTAAATTCCAATACCTGCGCCTCGCCTTGCGCGTAATGTTTTACATCGTTCACTTTTTGTTTGCCTGATACCAAAACAGGACCATTGATAAGTTTGAGTTGGTTTGTGGCGGTCATATTGCGTAGTTGCATAATCATACCGGTATACTTGTTGAATACTATGGTGAGACCGTTGGCCGACATGAAGAACAGGGAGTCAATCACGGGCGGGTCGGGCGTTGCCGAAGCAGGCTCTATACGACCGCGAGGCCGCCGTTGAAAGGTATCTACTTGCGTCAAGACGGCGCGGCCCGTACCGTCTTTTCGAATCAGCTTGGCAATCAGTTCGGCATTGGTGCATGTGCGATAGGAAAGTTTGAGAATTTCTTCGCCTCCGGGGTCTACAATCGAAAGATAGAGGGCGTCCGCGTTTTTCCAATCGTCGGGCAGGTTGAGTTTGATCATGCCGGAATCGGCGGGAGCGATATTCGGCCCGGCAAAAGAATCGCTTCGCATCACGGTATGGCCTTCGACAATATCGTACATGTTGCGGAAAGAAACCAATTCCCATTTGAATGTCAATTGGTTGAGGTTGGTAAAGTGATAGCGGTTTTCGACCGGGAGCTCTCCGTTGAAATCCGCAGGGAGTTGTCGGAGGCTTATTTTCACCGGAGAAAATATTTCCCTGATAGCATAGAAACTACCCTCCTTTTCACGGTGCGGCCCCAAAATGCCGTCATTGGTATTGACCATTTGGGCGTCGATCATGCCTCCGCGGTCGGTGCGAAGAACGGATTCGTCAAGCAATGCCCATAGGAATCCGCCGGCAGAACGAGGATGATCCCACATGACTTCCCAAAAATCTTCCAACCCCGCTCCGCCGCCACCATCATCCTGACAATGCAGAAATTCGGTACACATATATATCCAGTCCGGATTCGACAGCGACTGTTGAACGCGGCCGACAGTCGGGTAGTGGTTGCAATCGATCCCATTGATCCGGTGCATACTGTAACTGGCATGAATAACGGTGCGTCGAGACGGATCGTATAAAGCATAATCGTCATCCAAATCGGTATTGTGACCGCCTTCGTTTCCGTTGCTCCACAGTAAAATCGAAGGATGATTGACGTCACGTTCCACCATTTCACGTACCAAAACCGCTCCCACTTCCGTATCGTAGCGGCTCTGCCAGCCGGCTAATTCGTCAATGACATAGACCCCAAGCGAATCGCACAAATACAGAAACCGTTTGTCGGGCGGATAGTGCGAACAGCGAATGGCATTCATGTTCATTTCTTTGACCCTCGCAATATCGAGCAATGCCACTTCGCGGCTGATCGTGCGCCCTGATTGCGGCCAAAATTCATGCCGGTTCACTCCTTTCATTTTTATTTTGACGCCATTGAGATAAATTCCATCTCCAGCGCTAATTTCTACCGTGCGGAAGCCGAATACGTCGCTTGCCGTGTGTATCGGGGTGTTGCCGTCTGCCAGCACAATGTCAACTCGATACATTTCGGGCGTTTCTGCCGTCCACGTTTTTACGTCGTAGACTTTGCCCGTAATTCGACTTTTTTCGCTGTTTGGTGTGGCTCTGCCACTGAAAGACGCCACCTGACGGCCGGCATATCTAACGTTGGCAGTCAGGTTGAGGTCTTTGGTCAGGTTAGCCGTGGTGATATCCATCGAGAAACTGCCGTCCGCTTTGGCGTCAACGGCAAAATGGGAAATATGTTGCTTCGGATATGAAGCCAAGTAGACCGGACGATAAATACCGCCGAAAACCCAGTAATCGGCATAACGTTCAGCCTGATTAACGGAATTATTGGAAGACATCTTGCTTACGGTAACTTCTAATAGATTGTCGCCGCCCAAGATCAGTTTATCGGTGATGTTGTATTTAAATTCGTAGAACGAACCTCGATGAATGTCGCCGGCTTTCTTTCCGTTGATGGTCACTTCGGTGTCGGTCATGGATCCTTCGAAGACGATCCATACTTCTCTGTCTTTCCATGAAATGGGAACCGTGAACGAATGTTTGTAGAATCCCTTTTCGTCGGCAAAACGGAAATGACTGCCGTAGGTCCAAAATTCCCGTCCGAAATTATATGTGCCGAAGCCCTGCAACTCCCATTGCGAAGGGACGGGAATGGTCGTCCAATAACCGCTATTATTACCGCTCGTACAGAAAAACTCCCAAGACACCGTATTATCTTTATCCGTACCCGAAAGATACTGTATTTGCGTGTCGGTTTGGGCGAATATGCCACCTGTTACTATGAAAAAGGCGACAAAAAGACTAAGAATGATTTTGTTCATGTTTATTACTGTTTTGTTTATGTTTATTACCTGTTGTATATAGTAATGATACGGCTTTCCCATGCCGCCATTTCAAAATTGATTACTACTTTGTTGTTCTCCACCCTAAAAGGCACATCACTTATATCGCCCGTAACGCTGTTCCATGCTTTCACTTCGCCCGCTTTATCAAATTCCGCGGTGAATGTACAAAATTGTTCGCCTTCGTTGAAAAGGAAATAGACGTCGGCGTCGGGGAGAATGCGTCGCGTGTAGCGAATGAAATCGGTTGGCGTCGCGGCCGGCAGTTCGCCATTAACCTGTGGCCTGCGGGGACTGGGCGGCTGTTGGATGCGCATTTCCGGCGCAGGCATAGCCGCCTCTACCGTTTGTGTCCAAAGTCCGGAAGGTTCTACCAAACATTGAACAAAACCGACAGGAAAAGGGCTGGGATTCATGAAATTCTTTCCTGAGAGCATACCAGGTTTCTGTCCCCATATCAAAACCTTTCCGCCACGTTGGGCAAATTCTTCGATCTTTTTCCATGCACCCTCCGAAATCACATCTGCGGAGGGTATAATGAGCGTGTGGTATTTTTGTCCGCTACGGTTTTTGAGGTAACCTTGTTCCACGCTTAACGTCCCTTCGATAAACGCATCATCGTCCACATAATCGAAATCATATTGGTGTTGCAGTAAGGACGCCGTTATTGAAAGGATATGGGGAAAACCGGTATAGTTGCCCATCCATAGCGTGGAAGTGGGGTAATACATAGCGATGCGGGCGCCGGGTACACCCTGTGCCATCAGGTAAGTAGCGCGATTGGTATGAGCGTTGAGAGCGTTCATACCGGGCGCCTTCATCCAGTTGGGACGAGTGGATCCGGCTGGCCAGAACATAAATTCAAAAAAATTAATACCCCGAACGATCTGGTAATCCACAATATATTTAGCCTGCAGAATAGTCGGCATGGAATCGTACGCAGCAAAGGTCTCGCTGAATGATCGAGGCTTGCCATACACGTGCGACACAGAGGATGCGAGTTTCGGAAAATCGTTTACCCTTCCCGGCCAGATTTGATTCCAGATAGCGTCTACACCCGGTATCTGTACCTTGCTCAGGTTACGAAACAAATTGCCTCCGGTACGCGCCAATACCGGCATGTTGTGCTCATTGTCGAGATGGGTGATGAATGCCATGCCGTTGGCTGCACACCAGTCGGCTTCCTGTTTGAAGAAATTTACGGCAAACAATTCCGACCAGACGTCCCAGTAATCAGCCATGAAACGTTTTTCCTGTTCGGTGCGTAAAGGGACATACATCGGTGCGGGAAAAGGGTCGGGTGGCGTTTTCAGAAAATAGTAATGGGGAGAGGGCCGTGCAACCAGTGACGCAAGATAAGGCGCAGGATCGTAGCCTTTTTTCTGCTTGAAGATATCTACCATAGCGGGCGTCCATGGGGCGTAGATACTGGTTTGGGTAATAGCGGATTCGTCGCCGCGAAAACCCAGTACGGTAGTCCCCAATTCTTTACCGAGGTATTTCTTGTACTGTTCATGTGTCCAGTCAATAAATTGGTGAACGGCGACAGGGTTAAGATAGTCGCTCAGTGAATATCGTTCACGACTCATTCCGGGGCGATTTACCGACGCAACGCCGGGTGAGCGGAAATCGCTACGGACAAGCAGAACTTGCCAGTCGTGTTCACCCGCGTTGAAATTGATTTTGTTGTCGGTAATTTCAACGGTGCGATTAAACTGTCCCGCGTCATTAATTGCTACGGCGCTGATGACATAAGATTCTACGGCGTGATTGTTGAGCGATGTTCCCGCTGCAATGTGGAGGGTGTCGCACACTACCAGCGCCTGCATCCGCAAATCGGGGCGTTCCCGCGAGAACTTTCCGCCCGCAAACCCGCTTGGATATTTGCCTTCGTCAATAATCCATACCTTCATACCGCGTTTCTTGGCTTCCTGCACAGCCGTAGCGACCCTTTTGAACCAGTCGTCAGAAAGATATTCGTACGGCATATTGTTTCCCGCCTCAATGATTATTGCACGAAAACCGCGGTTGCAAAACGTATCAAGGTCGGCACAGATAACGTTTAAATCAACATTGCCGTCCCAACCCCATATCACATGGCTTGCAAATTCTGCAGGCGGAGTCGCGAAATTCTTTTGCGCCGCGGCTAACGGCGTCTGAAAAATACCATCCCAAGATTTTATCTGCGCCCGCATCG
>JAIRMH010000261.1 GCA_031258835.1 Tannerella sp. | reverse complement strand
ATCCCATTCCGTTACGGGATAAAAAAAATATTCCGGAATCATGCACATCTAATCATAAAGATGAAAGCAACAACATTATTATTCATGATTGGCATCTGTTCCATATCCGCCGACAGCGTCTTTTCGCAGAGCGCCAATCTCTCTTTGAATTTAACAGATATGACCATCAGACAGGCGATTTCCGAAATCGAAAAGAACAGTGATTATGTCTTCGTATGGAATAATAACGCCCATACCGAAACGAACAAGAGGGTCCGTATCGACGTCAAAAACACTGCTATTGAGCAAATTCTTGACCGCTTGTTTGCCGGCACGATGTTAAATTACCATATAGTGGGTAAACAAGTAATCATATATCTCGAAAAAACAAGTGAACAGCCTTCAAAAAAAGCGGATATCAACTCAATAGCTCCCGGTCAATCCGTCAGATGGATTACAGGAACTGTTTTCGACGAGAATGGAGAACCTGTCCCCGGCGCTACCGTAGCAATCCAGGGCACTACGCGCGGCGTAATAACCGACTTGGATGGAAAATTCACGCTTGATGTAAAGACTTCCGATATCCTGGATATAAATTACCTTGGGTACCAAACTTATTCGATAACGGTCGGCGACCAGAAAGACCTTAAAATCCAGCTCCAGGTCAAACCGAACGAATTAGACGAAGTGACGGTTGTAGCATTCGGCAGACAAAAGAAAGAAAGTGTCATAGGCGCTATTACGACTATCAGCCCCGACAATTTGCGAGTGCCATCGAGTAATCTTACGACCGCATTTGCAGGGCAAATGGCAGGTGTCATCGCTTATCAGCGAACCGGAGAGCCGGGACGCGACGATGCCGTTGATTTTTTCGTTCGCGGTATCACTACTTTTGGAGCCAATACGAATCCGCTTATTCTGATTGATAATGTAGAACTTACCACTACCGACCTTGCCCGTCTGAATCCCGACGATATCGCAAGTTTCTCAATCATGAAAGATGCTACCGCTACGGCATTATACGGTGCGCGCGGGGCTAATGGAGTTATCCTGGTGACAACCAAACAGGGACGTGAAGGAGCTGCAAAAGTGTTTATCAGACTGGAGCAATCTATATCCGCACCTACGAAAAACGTTGAATTTGCCGACCCCGTTACATACATGAAACTGCATAACGAAGCCATCCTGACCCGTAATCCGCTCGGCGAACTCATGTACACCCAGGATAAAATCGACAACACGCTCCAGCCCGGTTCAAGTCCGTACATCTATCCCGCCAACGACTGGTATGGCATGTTGTTCCGCAACTATGCGACAAGCCAGCGAGTAAACCTCAACCTTTCGGGTGGAGGAACCGTGGCGCGCTACTATGTATCCGGTTCTTTTTCAAATGACAATGGCATACTGAAAGTCGACAAGCGCAATTCTTTCAATAATAACATTGATTTCAAAAGCTATAATATACGCTCGAATATAGACATTGACATAACCAAATCCACAACAATGAGCATCCGGTTAACCGGGAATTTCGATGATTACACCGGGCCCATAGGCAGCGGCGAAGAAGTTTACAACACAGTCGTACATTCCAACCCGATACTGTTTCCCGCCTATTACCCCGTTGACGAAGATCACCGGTTCGTAAAACACATCATGTTCGGAAACTATAACAACGGGGCTTATAATAACCCCTACGCCCAACTGGTAAAAGGATATCAAGACAGAAGCCGATCCCAAATGTTAGCTCAAATGGAGTTTAAGCAGAATCTGGATTTCATCACCGAAGGATTGTCAATCCGGGCTATGTTTAATATTTCGCGTCTTTCGGAGTACAGCGTAAGCCGTCAATACCGGCCATTCTGGTATGAATTAAGCGCTTACGACAGCTATTTGAAAACGTATAGCATTATCGGCACAAATCCTGAAAGCGGAACCGAATACCTTGATTTCTCGGAAAGCCCCAAAATTGTCCAGGCCACAATGTATTCCGAATCCATGCTGAATTATACCCATTCGTTCGGGAAGCATGACGTCAGCGGATTATTGGTTTTTACTACCCGCGAAAACTTGTCGGCTAACGCAGGAACACTGCAGTTGTCGTTGCCGTCCCGCAATGTAGGATTGTCGGGACGCGCCACCTATGCTTTCGACGGCCGGTACTTTCTTGAATACAACTTCGGCTATAATGGTTCCGAACGTTTTGCGGCAAATCACCGTTGGGGATTCTTCCCGTCAGGAGGCATTGCCTGGCAGATAGCCAACGAAGATTTCTGGAAAAATATGGACTCGAAAATCAACAGCCTAAAACTGAGGTATAGCTATGGCCTTGTCGGTAACGATATGATAGGTGATGCAAACGACCGCTTCTTCTATTTATCAAGGGTCGAAATGACAGATGCAAATTATGCAGCAAGATTCGGGTTCAATTATCCCACACCTGCCGACCAGGTAATAAACGGTATATCCATCACGCGCTATGCCAGCGATGCCATAACGTGGGAAACATCGACCAAACAGAATTGGGCGATTGAATTAGGCTTGTACAATAAAGCCAATATCATTGCCGAATATTTTACCGAATATCGCCGGAATATCCTAATGACCCGCGCAGCAATACCTTCGACGATGGGACTGACTGCTCCCGTACGTGCAAATGTCGGAGAGGCGTCGGCCAACGGGGTGGATATACAGATAGATTATCAACATATATGGAACAAAGATTTCTGGACATCGGCAAGGGCAAACTTCACATGGGCGGCAAGTAAATTCCGTGTTTATGAAGAACCTGAATACAGCGAGCCATGGCGGTCGCGCGTGGGTTATTCCCTCAAACAGACGTGGGGATATATTGCCGAATCATTGTTCATGGACGACAAGGAAGCTGAAAATTCTCCTTCGCAGTCGTTCGGCTCAATCATCGGAGGAGGCGATATCAAATATACCGACGTGAATAATGATGGCCAGATAACATCGGCCGATATGGTGCCTATAGGGAATCCTACTTCGCCCGAAATTATATATGGATTCGGGGTTTCAGCGGGCTACAAAAACATTGATGTTTCACTGTTTTTCCAGGGTCTGGCGAATGAATCATTCTGGATCGACGCGACCAATACGTCTCCATTCCAGGGACAGACCCAGTTGCTGAAAGTTTATGCCGACAGCCACTGGAGTGAGGAAAACCAAGATAAGTATGCCATCTGGCCCCGCCTCAGCGCTACCTTAAACAACAACAATACGCAAACCAGTACCTGGTTTATGCGTGATGGCTCTTTCCTCCGCCTTAAACAGCTGGAACTGGGCTACACTCTTTCGGGAAAATGGCAACAGAAGTTGCATATCGGTAATATCAGGTTTTACCTGAGCGGCACAAACCTGTTACTATTCAGCAAATTCAAACTGTGGGATGTGGAAATGGCAGGCAACGGGCTTGGCTATCCTATCCAGAGGACATTCAACATGGGAATGAATTTGACATTCAATTAATTTATGCGCTATCGTGAATTAATAACCATAAAAAATAAAAATACATGAAAATAAATAATATTACAAATCATTCTAAGCGAAGCGGCATATCACTTCTCATCGGGCTTTGCCTCCTTTCCTGCAACGAATATCTTGATATTGTCCCCGACGATGGAATGCCCACTTTAGAAACCGCATTTTCAATGCGAACCACCGCCCGCAGGTATTTGACTACCTGCTATTCGTTTATGCCGCGCAACGGCGACCACAGCGCTGACCCGACCATATTCGGAGGAGATGAGTTGTGGTATCTGATAGACCCCACTTCGTATGATATCCCTAATTTCAGAATTGCACGCGGACTTCAAAATGCAACAAGTCCTTTTTCCGATATTTGGGACAATATGTACAAGGCGATACGCGTATGCAATATTTTCCTGGAAAACATACCGACAGTTCCGGACATACCGGAATGGGAACGCCAGCAATGGATATCCGAAGCTAAAGTCCTGAAAGCATACTATCATTTCTGCCTGATTCGCCAATATGGGCCTATTCCTGTCGTCAAGGAAAACTTGTCGATTGATGCAAGCGTTGAAGCGGTGCGTGTATCACGCGACCCGGCTGACGAAGGATTCAACTATATCATACAACTGCTTAATGAAGCCATTCCGGACCTGCCGATACTCGTGTCGGATCAAGCGGAATTGGGAAGGATAACCCGCCCTATAGCCGCCTCTCTAAAAGCTAAAGTCGCCGTTTTTTACGCCAGCCCGCTCTTTACGGAAGGCAACGACAATAAAACGTTAAAAAACAGGGATGGTAAACGTCTCTTCCCCGATGTTACCGAAGATCAGAAAATTGCACGCTGGAATGTCGCTGCCGAAGCATGCCGCGAAGCTATTGATATCTGCCGCGAAGCTAATATTGAACTATTCCAGTATTCAACCAGAATTACCATTCCGGATACGATCAAATTGCAACAAACGCTCAGAAGCACAGTAACCGAAATCTGGAACAGCGAAATCATCTGGACAAACACACAAACACCAAACATCTGGCTGACTAATTATGAATATGCGGCAATGCCAAACCTGGCTCGCAGGCAATATCCCGATAATTCACAAACCAGAGGGAATATGGGCGTGAACCTCAAGATTGCGGATATGTTTTATACGGATAACGGAATCCCGTTGGAAGAAGATAAATCCTGGATAGACATCGATCCTCTTTCGCTACGTACCGGAGGAGAGGCGGAAAAATGGTACATCAGACAAAATTATGTTACCGCACAGATGAATTTCAACCGCGAACCGAGATTTTACGCTTACCTCTGCTTTGATGGCGGTATCTGGTACGGGCAAAAGGCTGAGACCAACGACCCGAATCCCAATGACCTTTACTGGATAGCCTGCCGTGTGGGAGGCGACCAAATGAGGATAGACATCTTTTCAGGGCCGATAACGGGCTATTACAATAAAAAAATGGTTCATTACCAAACCGTATTTGCTTCCGCCTCGACGGTGACCCATAATTTTTATCCGTGGCCGCTCATGAGATACAGCGATCTATTGCTCCTTTATGCCGAAGCTATTAACGAAGCGGAAGGCCCAAACGGCCCACGCAGCGCCGGGCTGTTCGAAAGCATTGATGCGGTGAGGATAAAAGCAGGCGTGGAAGGCATCAAAAGCGCATACGGAAAATATGCAATCAATAGCGCCAAATATTCTACCAGGCAGGGGATGCGTGAAATAATTCACCGCGAAAGGCTAATTGAACTTTTGTTCGAAGGACATCGGTTCTGGGACCTGAGGCGCTGGAAAGAAGCGCCTGCCGAATACGCTAAACCGATCGAAACATTCAACCTGACGATGTCTGCCCCCGAAGATTATTATAAACGTCTTCAGGTGTTCGAACAGAAATTTTCCGACAAAGATTATTTCTGGCCTATCAGAATAAGCATTATCGAACAAAATCCAAATCTGATACAAAATATTGGATGGTAAAAATGTATGAATTTAATTTTGACAAAATTCTTATGATTAAACAATGTATTAATATGAAAAATAAGTTATTTAGCCAGTTCTGTATATTGAGTATAATGAATATATTGGTCATAATGAGCTGTATGGAAGAAGATCGTTTGGACCAATCAGACAAACATGCTCCTGCTCCAGCGCCCGTAACGGTAAGCGATGTAATAAACAAGCGCGGAGGTGCGGTAATCAAATATATCGTACCTAAAGATAAAAATCTGAGGGGCGTACGCGCCGTTTATGAACGAGGAGGCCAAAAATGCCAGACCGAAGCATCGCTTTACCTTGATTCGCTGACGGTCGAAGGGTACGGAAACGCCGATCATCAAGAGGTTAAATTGTATAGCATAGGATTCAATGAAAAATTGTCCGATCCCGTTACTGTACAAATATCTCCCCTCAATCCGGCTGTAAGTTTAGTGAATCTGGATATAGATGCCGGTTTTGGCGGCGTAAAAGTAAAACTAAACAATAATGTGGAAAAAGAAAACCTTTCACTCGTATTGCTTGCCGACACATTGAGTAACGATATATCCAAGGATAGCCGTAACTGGTTTACCGTACAGACATTTTATACAAGCGGCGTTTCAATGACATTCGTGCGGACAGGAATGGAGGCGAAGACGACAAATTTCGCACTTTTCGCCCGCGACCGCTGGAATAATAAATCCGATACGCTTGTGCGGATTTTAACCCCCATTGCTGAAGTCAAACTGCCGAAAACCGGCTGGCGAGATGCTGCTTTACCAGGTGATTTGCACGATCCGGCCGAAGGATTAGCCCAATACAGGTTACAAAGTTTATGGGATGGGGGAGAATCTGCCAGCGTCGGACAGATTTATTCATCGTCGTCAACGACTCCCATGCCGCAAATAGCAACAATCGACCTTGCCCGTAATATGGTTATAAGCCGCATGCAAATGTGGCCACGAGTAAACGAAATATATGCAGGCCGCGCCGTACGCGTTTTCCAGCTATGGGGTAGCTTGAACCCAAATCCCAACGGAAATCTTGATGATACGTGGACATTTTTGGGAGAATGGGAAGTGCTGAAACCATCCGGTTATAATGCCGACGGATCTGTGGGCGCGGTAACTGCTGCCGACAGAGAGTTCTTTCATGGGGGAATGAGTTTCGAAATCGTTCCTTCCGAGATCACACCCGACCCATATATGCCAATAAGGTACTTGAGATTAATTGTAGTTCATACTTATGACACATACCTCACCGGTGCAAAAAACGGGCAGGTTTTCATACGAGAGATAACTTTATGGGGACAACTACCTGATTAGCCATCCCCACCCCTCCTTTATCTTTAACCTATAAATTACCAAAGAATGAGAAAATTGTTTTTTTACATAACGATCCTGTCTGCAGCTATAAATTTTTTAACATGCAAGGATATGGATGAGACTTACAGGGAATACGTAGTTCCAAACGGACGCATTTATCCGCAAAAAGTCGATTCCCTGCAAGTGATAACAGGATATAACAGACTGAAAATAAGCTGGCTGAGGCCTAACGACCCGAAAGTGGAATATGCACGGATTTATTGGGATAACTATATTGATTCGCAGACGGTTACAATCCCGGAAAGGGAAAAATATATTACCGCTGACATTGAAAATCTGGAAGAAAGGACTTACACGCTTTATGTTAAAACTTTCGATGAAGACGGAAATTCTTCAATTCCAAGCATAGCGACAGGAACGCCATACGGTAAAAACTATATTGTCGGTCAGACAGGCAGAGCGATTGTCAGCGCTGTCAAAACCGGAAATGACGGCATAATTACGTGGAGTATGGCCCCAAATGCAGTGGCATACACCAAAGTACGATACACTACGCTGTCGGGAGAAATAAAGGTTATCCATGTACCAAACGACGACGCAGTAACGATTTGTCCCGATGTCACACTCTACGGATTGTTTGAATATTGTTCCGGATTCCGGCCTGAAGGAGGTTTGGATGTTGCAGCAAATGAATGGCGCTTCAGCGATATACCATTCGGCTACCAGCCTGTTGAAGCCTATCTGACAGGCGATGGCTCCGAAGGAGGCGCCAACTTATCGAAAGCACATAAGATGACAGCCATTGCAGACGGCGTATTCGAGGTCTATACGCGCCTCGAAGCAGGAAAACCCTATTTCTTTACCAACGGCATTACGGGAAATTACCGTAAATTCCATACGACGGCAAACGGCCTTATTCGGGAAGATGGCACAAGCGCGGTCGCAAATGACGGAGTATACCGTATAATCCTCGATTTCAACACAGGCGTCTGTTCTTATGCGCTCGTCACAAGGATAGGGTTCTTTTTCAGCCCTGAGGGCGCTATACTGTTCGACCTGCCTTACAAGGAATACGGCATCTTTCAGGCGACAGCGACCGTTACATTCAAACAGGAGAGTTGGGGGCGCGACGAACGCTATAAGTTCCGCATGTTCGTCAGAGAGGAAAACGGAACAGCTGCCGAGCGTCAACTTGAATGGGGCACACTAAATCAGACCGATTCGCGCCCTACAGCCGGCAGCCCCGAATCGTACTATTACCTGCACCTGACCGACAATCTCACACAGTGGGACAATAAGTGGAAGTTGATGGGCGACTTTGACGGCGTCGAAGCCACCTACACCATCTATCTCACGGCCGAAAAACCCTATACGCATACCATAACGAAATAGAAATTCCCAACATGAGATTTTATTTGACTATGAAAAAAAATGAATTTGACAACTGCTCAATCAGCCGCATTACAAATGACGGGGTTTGTTTGGCTGCAAAAAAAATTGCGTTGATTTTGTTAATTCTATATTCCGGTACGGTTTGTCTGGGTCAGGAAGTACGTCCGTATAATTCAACTTCGGCAGGAATTGTAGAGAAGTTATTCCCGGGTATATGGAAAATCACCTATGGACAGCCGGAAAAATATCTCCCGACCGACTTCAAAGAAGCGCCGATGGAAGATGCTTTACGGCAACTTCCCGACAATGGAGGCGAACAATCTTTCGATTTGTCATCCATCCGTTTCAAGGAGATGCCGAAAGGCGTGGTAGCGGAATATAAACTTGACCCGTCGGAATTGATTTACGGATTCGGACTCCAGGTGAACACTTTTCAACAACGGGGGATGAGGCGTGATATTCGATGCAACAGTTGGACGGTAGGCAACGTCGGGTTCAGCCATGCGCCACTTCCTTTCTATGTCTCGTCGGCAGGATATGGTCTGCTAGTAAACACTGCCCGTTATGTTACTTTTTATATGGGATCGCAGAATAAGTTAGCCCATTCGTCACAAATTGCAGATAACCATACCTATAAACCTTCGGCAGAGGTCGAAATAGTGGTAGAAGGCGCCAAAGGGATGGAGATATACGTGTTCGACGGGCCTGCAATGATGCAGGTCATACAGCGTTACAACCTGTTTTCGGGCGGAGGCGCCATACCTCCACTCTGGGGACTTGGGGTGAAATATAGGGCGAAAACAACGTTTAATGATAAGGAAGTGATGAAATTTGCCCAATATTTCAGGGATAAACATATTCCCTGCGATATGTTCGGACTGGAACCCGGATGGCACTCGGCTTCCTATTCCTGTTCTTATGCATGGCATCCCGAAAAATTTCCGAAACCCGACAGCCTGCTCAATTCAATGCACAGCATGAACTACAAACTGAATTTATGGGAACATGCATACGTCCATCCTACGTCGCCTATCTTTGAACAAATAACTCCATATTCAGGCGATTATGCAGTGTGGAAAGGCGCCGTTCCGGATTTTATCACAAAGGAAGCGCGTGAAATTTTTGCATCCTACCATGAAAAAAATTTTCTTAAAAACGGTGTTTCCGCATTCAAACTGGACGAATGTGACGCCGCATTTTACCATGAAGCGAAAGGAGAATGGAGTTTCCCGGACATTGCAAGTTTCCCTTCGGGAATTGATGGCGTGCAGTATCGCCAACTGTTCGGGTTGCTTTATCAAAAAACCATCTGGGATATGTTTCGCCGTAATAATCGCCGCACTCTGCTCGAAGTCAGGGCTTCGCATCTGTTTGCCACCCCTTACGGCGCTGTGTTGTACAGTGATATGTATGACCACGCGGATTATATCCGTATGGTTCTTAATTCTGGTTTTTCAGGACTGAACTGGTCTCCCGAAATACGTCAGATGACTTCGGAAGAAGATTTGATTCGTCGATTGCAACTAACAGTGATGTCGCCACACACAAACGTCGATTGCTGGTTTTTGAATAATCCGCCCTGGTACCAGTTTGACAGGGATAAAAACAACCGGAACGAATTTCTCCCCAATTATTCTGAACTTGAACAAAAAGTAAAAAAACTTTTTGAATTGCGGATGAGCCTGATTCCATACTTATATGCCGCTTTTGCGGAGTATCATTTTACGGGTAAGCCGCCATTCCGTGCGCTGGTACTTGATTATCCCAACGACAAAGAAGTGCGTAATATCCAGAACCAGTATATGATGGGCGATCATTTGATGTGCGCTCCATTCATCGACGGAGCTTCCATACGTAACGTCTATCTGCCGGAAGGCGTCTGGTACGACTTCAATACGAAAAAGAAATACGAAGGAGGTAAGATCCACTCCATCAACATGAGCCTCGATGAAATCCCGATTTTTGTGAAAGATGCCACCATTCTGCCTTTGGCAAAATCTGTGGAATTTATTACTCCTGATTTGATTTTCAAAATAGACTGTCAGATTTACGGCAACCCGAAGCAGCCGACGATACTGTTTGAAGATGATGGCGAAACCTTCGATTTCGAAAAAGGACAATACAACCTGTTAGAATTAAACTGGGGAAATAATAAGGGGAAATTTGTCCGTATCGGAAAAAATAAAAAGAAATTGTATGAAATAACATCGTGGAAAAAAGTGACTGAATAAAAAAAACGGAAGTACGGAACTCGTCCGGATCGTGTCGAACAAGACATTTTTATCGGTATGTGCAGAATGTCGAAAGTTTCATGTATATTTGTCATTGAAAAAGCAAACGAATAAACTCAAATAAACGAAAGATTATAACACCCGAAAAGAAAATTCTATGAATAAAAACAACTTATCCTCAATTATTGCCGGATTCCTGTCCATAATCTCCAGCCTCCAGATCAACGCCCAATCCGTTCACTTCAAAGAAGAAAACTCCATCCGGATGATGTCGTACAATGTAAGAAACTGTACCGGAATGGACAATGTTGTCGACTATCAGCGGATTGCGGACATTATCAACC
>JAIRMH010000192.1 GCA_031258835.1 Tannerella sp. | reverse complement strand
CATATTAACGATTGCGCCCAGGCTTCCCGTGCTGCGTGTAATCAGGCCGGCGCATTTTCCGCTATATCCATTATCCGATTGTATCGTAGGGTAATCGGCTGGGGACTTTCCGGCTCCGGTCATCGCAAAACCTGCATTTCCGCTACCCCATTC
Source organism: Tannerella sp. (assembly GCA_031258835.1). Taxonomy (GTDB): domain Bacteria; phylum Bacteroidota; class Bacteroidia; order Bacteroidales; family Tannerellaceae; genus Tannerella. The sequence continues at coordinate 4,945 of JAIRMH010000192.1, read as the reverse complement.
CATTGTAACCTCCCCATTGTGTTTTTCTGCGAAAATATAATAACGGTTAGCTGCCTCCCGGATCGTATCTTCAAAATGAAACAGGGTCGTATATTCGTCTATAATATAAGAAACGGAATATGTTTTTTGCCATTGTTTGTCTTCGGACGTAACGACGTAAGATTGTGGCCGGGTGAAATCGAGCATCGTTCCGTTGGCGGGGCGGATGTCGGCCCCTTCGGTAATCACAAATTCCGGCGCTTGCCGCGTAAGGTCCGTATTTCCTTTTACCATTAGGATGACCCGGTCGTTCTCGATGATAGGGTCGCGTTTCAATATACTTTTGTCGACGATACATTCTAAAATATCGGCTTCCGTATTGAGGGCCTCTTCTTTGATACATGAGCTAAAGAGGAGGCAAAGGATGAGAAATCGTAAAATTCTTGTCATCTGATTGTATTTATATATTTATGCGTTGAGGTTTACAAGAAAGAGTACCGGCTGATCTTCGCTTATGGCTTTTGCCGGATATTTTTTTGCAATATCCCTGCCTGACTTTATAAAGCAGTAGGATTTGTTGTACATATCCACAGGTTGGAGATCGGAGATATATCCTGTCCCAAAGAAATCATCCCGGAAGCCTCCAGGGAGGAGATACGCTGTAAAGTTCAGTTGGTCATAACAGAACGTGAAAGGATGTCCGGCGTGGTTATTACAGGTTGATATCATATATCGCATCCCTTTTCTTACCGGATAAATACATGCCGTACCGGTGTCTTTTTCGGGATATAATAAGGGGATTTTTTTTTGTTCCGTAATATAGAGCGTATCTTTCAAGAGATGTTCCGTACCGAATGGCGGCGAGTAGGCATAAACCCCTTCCTCGTCAGCCAGAAGCTCCGAAACGCATGTTCCGGTGAATATCCGTTCCCGTCCGGTATCTGCAATGCGCAGGGGTTGCCTGGATATTTCGTTCATGTCCGTATCTAACTGATACAAATCATGTTTGATCTGACAAGCGTCCGGCCGGTCATGACTTGTCACAAGCGTTTCGGCGCTAATCCATAAATACCCGTCATGAAAAGCAAATGCGGTTAAATTTTGCCAGGGGTGTTTTATCCGTTCTTTTGATATCCGGTTACCGTTGTAATCATATTTGCTGACGTTACGCAGGCTGTCTATCACGATGATCTGCCGTATCTCCGTATTTAGTGCGTATTGAGTGATACGGGCATCGTTTTCGTCATTTATCTCGTGGGCGATCTGACGGATGAATTTCCCGTGAATATTGAAATGTAGCAGTCGGTTGTCACTGAGCAGAAATAAATGATTGCCGTCCCGTCGCACATGCCTGACATGTTGTATCTCACCGCTACCGGGTGTTTCCAAAGGGACGGGCAGTACATTTCCGGCAATATCGGACAGTTTCCCGGATGTTTTTATTTTTATTTTATCATGGATATAAGCCTCCGTCACCTTGTATCCCTGATAAGCGTATGTCAGGGTGATCAGTATTAAAAGTAAAAAGCAGCCTTTTTTCATAACTGTTTTGAATTAAGTATATTTAGAACGACGGATATCACGGTTTATTATTTGGTACTCGTTTTTTTTCGTACCTTTACCGTCATTAAACGAAAATAAATGATCATGGAAAATTTTTTTAGTAGCCTTGTGGCATTGCTTCTGGCAGGGTGGATTTCCTGCGGGAGAGAACAGGCCGTCGCGACATTGCCGCCCGAAGAGCCGGAGGCAACCCTTCCCATAGGGGAGGAACCGTATGCTGTCGCGGAGATTGAACTTTTCCGGATATCGTTTCACTCCTTCCGGCGAAGTATCAAATATGTATGTGAACAGGGAAGCCCGTTTCTATGCGTCGATAGGGTTCAGCGAATGTTTCTGGCCATGCGAATCCACTTCGGCTGCCGGACAGTATAATCTGACCGTCACCTATTATTATGGTTCTCCTAACGGAAAAGGCGGCGTTGCATCCGTTCTGGACTATCCGCTTACGGGGTATGTCCTCAAAAAAAACATTCACAGAGTAGATGCACGAAGCGGTGCAAACGCCCGGGTCATGGACAAATCGTTTCCCATTATCCGTTACGCCGAGATATTGCTTTCGTATACCGAAGCATTGAACAATCTCACCGGCAGTCATACGGTAGAAATCGACGGGCAGTCGCAAACGTTTACCCGCGATGTGAATGAAATCAAAAAGGCATTCAACCAGGTGCGTTACCGTGCGGGACTTCCCGGATTAAGCCCTGCCGAACTGGCCGATCCAAAAACGGTGCAGACAAATATCGAAACGGAACGCATGGTAGAACTGTTGCACGAAAACCGCCGATATTACGACGTTCGTCGCTGGGGCATCTACGAAGAAGTAGAAAACACTCCCGCCATGGGAATGAACATGGATGCCGGTAAGGATGGCTTTTATCAACGCGTGATTCCGAACACATCGCGTATCGGAAGCCGTATAGTGAACAAAAAATTGGTCTTCGTACCTGTTCCCAACGCGGAAATTAAACGACTGCCTTCGTTCGACCAGAACCCGGGATGGTAGAGGTAATCCTCGCAGTTGCCCACCTTGTATGGTTGCTGCGTGGTTGCTGCGTGGTTGCCCAAATTAAGAATTAGTTAAAAAGTTAATTAAACAACAGATTTAAAAATGGAAAGATATCTTAATATAATGATAATACTTGTTTTTCTGTCGGGAATCGTTTCCTGCAACGAAGACAAGGTGTTTGAAAGGGAACAGTACAAAGTAGTGTTTGCCCTTGTCAGTGATGATGACCACAATATTTTCAGTGTGGAGCATGACCTGGATGAGCCGGAATCGGTGGGCTATATAGCCGCTTCGTGCGGAGGAACAAATCCTACCGATAAGGATATCAACGTAACGATAGTACAGGCTGTCGAACCGTTCGACAAGTATAATAAAGACAATTTCGACGTGGAAGAAACAAAATTCGCTCAACGCCTGCCTGCCGGAAAGTTCGATATTGATAGCTATAATTTTACGATTTCTGCCGGCGGCAGAAGCGGACGAATGGCCGTCAGGGTGCGCCCTGACGGTTTATCGCCCGATTCGGTTTATTTTATTCCGCTTAAGGTGGATGAATATTCGGCGTATGAGCTCAATCCCGATAAAAGCGACGTGCTGTATCGTGTGTTGATTAAAAACAGATATGCGACTCAGGCCTCGACCGTCAATTATACCTTGCGGGGAACTCGCGACGGCGTGAATGTGATGGGCGTAAAACAAATGCACCCCATCAGTAATAATCAGATACGCATTATGGCAGGTACCGACGCTTTTCAAGCCGATGTCAATACCATCAACAACAACTGTATAATTGTGACCGTAGGCGCTGATAACAGGGTGACGATTTCCCCATTCAAAAACATAACGGTCGAACAATTGGACGGCGACCCGGATTTCCCCAACATCTTTAAAGTCGAAGACGACGGGTTTAATCTCTATAAAACCTTCCTTCTGAGTTATAAGTACACACTGGGAGGCACGACGTATACCATGAAGGAAGAGCTACGGCTCAAACTCGAAGAAAAAGAAAAAGCAAAGTTTAATCTTTAATTTGAAATCAGAATGAAAACAAAATTTTTTGCAATATGTCTTTTTGCAGGATTTTTCCTGTGGGGATGCGGTGAATTTCCGGAGTATGAAATAACGGAGCGTCCTTATGTGAATAAAACCGCTTTAAGCATGTACATCGGCGACGAAGCGCAGCTCAAATCCAGTCCTGTCGGCGTGGCCTACACCTGGTCGAGCGATAACGAGACGGTAGCAAGCGTTACGCAGACGGGTAAAGTAACGGCGCTCAGCGAAGGCTCAGCCGTCATAACGGTTGCGTCAAGCAATGATAAGGCTGTGGTCGAAGTAGCGGTAAAAACGTTTATACTGCTGACGGACATCGGTCTTTCGCTCCAATCGTTGAGAATATTTACAGGCGATAAAGCCCAGATTTCGGCTACTCCTGTGCCTAACAATGCTTCGGAAGTCCGTTTTCAATGGCGATCTGCCAATCCTGAGGTAGCCACTGTCGATAATAAAGGAACAGTAACGGCCATTGCCAGAGGCGTCACTGCCGTTACCGTCGCTTCGGGCGATATGGAAAAAAACGTTACCGTCAGCGTGGTTGAATTGTTAAAACTCAGTAAAGCCGAATGGACGGTCGAAGTATCCGACGAGAGGGCGGACGACGGCGGCGGAAAAGACAAAATCATCGATGACGATTACGGCGATACATATTGGCATTCGCAATGGGGTCCCGATGCGCCGCTTCCTCACTGGGCTATTATCGACATGAAAGAGCCGCAGGAAGTAGCCAGGATAGCGACTCTGCGACGTTATAACGGCGATACCAGGACGCTCCAGTATTTTGTTGGCGACAGCCCCGATCCGGATGGAGAGTGGGTGAAAATAGCAGAAGGAGCGTATGAATCTCGAGAATCATCTAATCATACGCTGACGCTGGACGTCGCAACTCCTGTTACCGGACGTTATCTTAAACTGGTACTGCCCGATTCGTTCAGAGATGTTTACACGGCAATCTGTGAAATCGATGTTTATGGATTAATATATTGAGATATTTCTTTTCCAAAAGACATCACTATGTGTTTGAATTTTTATATGAATACCGGATATCTTATCCGGAATAGTTATCTTTGTGTCCAAAAAAAATATATATACGTGAATAAATATGAGAAACAATGTTTTTATCTTGTTAGCGTTATGCGCGAGCATAACGTTTTATTCCTGTACGCAGGAAGAGGCCATTCAGGTGAATCAAGTTCCGATGCAATGGCGCTACGATACGCCGGCCGAGAAATACTGGGAAGGACTGCCGATCGGCACAGGGCGTTTTGCCGCCATGATCCCCGGCGCTTTGGAGCACGAAGTGATTGCCTTCAACGACGAAACGCTCTGGACGGGCGGACCGTA
>JAIRMH010000163.1 GCA_031258835.1 Tannerella sp. | reverse complement strand
GCATGAGGCGTAAAGAATTGACCGGCTTCAATCTCTTTCTTTGCTTCGGCATATTCGTGATAGTTTTCAAAATCCGCCTGTCGCAAATGGTGCAATCCGCCCAAACCGGTATAGCTGTTATAGATTATTTCTTTCGGGATGGTATTTTCGCCGCTGCGGATGGCGTACAAAATCTTTTCGTTGATCTCCGCACGGCGGGATTGGGGTATTTGTTGTGAAATCATTGCATACATCGTTGTATTAATTTAAAGTGAATGAATGGTTCTCTTCCCATGCGCTGATTTTTTCTTCCATACTTAATTGTTTCCAGTAACTGTCGCAGGTATCGGCAAAGGATTGATAGCCTTCATCCGTGTCAAAATTATATTGCCGGAAACCTGTTATCCGTTCCATTTGTTTAAAATCGGTTTCACTCCACCATTGTTCTATTTGGTAGAAATTCAAATCTTTTGTTCTTTTCATGTTTATTTATTGTGAAATTTCAAGGGAAACAGACTGTCCGTTTCCAAAGGCGGGCAAAGGTGCGTGTTCCGCCTTGAAGGCAAGGTTTTAGCAAAAAATACGAGCCGAGCGTAGCGAGGTCTGGAGATTTTCCGCTAAACCGCGAAGCGGCCTGACCTTGACGGGGCGGGAACACGGAAATACCTTTGCCTTTGGAAATGGACAGGCTGGATATATGAGATTTATTCCTTTTTCTTGCCTCTTGTTTTCAAAAATTCCTGAATTTCCGATGCTTTGTAGTACGTCTTACGGTCAATCTGGTAATAGCGAATCAGTTTCTTTTGCCGATAGCGGGCAAGGGAACGCTTGGTTATACCCAGCAAAAGACATAAGTCCTGATTGTCTAGCAGTTTATCCCCATCCATCGCGTCTTTTATTTTCATCAGCCTGTCCACTTTCTTCTCTATGCCGTCGAAGCGGGAAACGATGAGCCTCTGTAATTCCTCCAGAATGTTTTCTATGTGTTTCATGAATTTTTGTGTTTTTATTGACACTGCAAAGTTCTGGATTGTTGCAATCCGTTATCACGTACTACGGTACGGTTTTTTTGAAAATATTTTCTTATTCCTTGTTATAGGGCTTCTTAGGGTCATCCATTCGGTTCTTCAAAAGTTTTCTGAGTTTGTCGATGAAAGGCATCCGGTCAAGACGGATACGCATTTCATAAAAATCGCGCGGAAAATGAGACAGGTCGGTATGGAATATTTCCTCAAAACAGGTTGCTATTTGATTAAGTGAAGCCTTGCCGGAATTGAAACAGCCTGCTGCGTCCAGTGCATAGAGCAATTCAATCAAGTCCGTTTTCTTGGCTGTCCATTGCAGGTTGGGTTGAGATGAGACTTGTTTTTTGAATGGGCAAACGTGCGCATTTGGCTCTGTCAGAAGTTGTTTTTCTGCCCATTCAATTTGTTTGTCAATAAGTTGTTTGGCTTTGCCAAGATAAATTCGGGCATTTTTTTTCCGATACCCCTGTCAGACTTGCAAGTTCTGCATGGGTATAAACGAGTGAATTACGGTACGCAGACCTGTTTTCAGCAGTACAATCCTTAAACAGCCGGTTTACAAATTCGTCATAACTGTTTTCCAGTACTTGAACGTCGATCTCAATGTTCTTTTGTGAAGCTTCCTGCAATGCGAGGAAGAGCTTCGTTGAAATGAATCGTTTCATTTTGAATGATTTGAAATGGTTTGAAAAAAGAAAAGGAGGCTGTCCCTGTTTTTTCGGACGGCCTCCTTTTTGTTAAAAGATTATTTGTCGTAATATTGATAATAAATCTTTACCGGTTGAATTTTAACTTATTTTTATCCGCATACCGGTTCATATCGGATGTAATCACGGTTTCGCCTTCGTTTAATCCTTCTTTTACCTCTACATAATTGTAGCTGCTTTCGCCCAGTACGACTTTACGTTTTACTGCTTCGCCGTCTTTAACAACCCATAAATCGTATTCCCCCTCTCCCGTGTAGTAGGAACGGTTCGCGATCCGCAAGACGTCTTCACGAATGGCGTTGATAACATAAACATCAACTTTAAGACCGGAGCGCAACAGTTCATTCTCGTTATCATCCAGTAAAACCGTAAAATTGATGATGCCGTTTTTCACGGAAGGGACAATGTTTCCGACCATTCCTGTCAATTCCTTACTGGAAATTTTAACGGTTACCCTGTTGCCTGAAAGCACTTTGTTGCCATAACCGTCCGAAATTTCCGCTTCCACTTTATAATGTGCAAGATCGGATACAACGGCCAGTTGAGCGCCCTGTGCAACCGATGAGCCAATCTGGTCATTGACCCAAGTCAGCGTGGCAGAGCGAGGTGAACGTATTTGTGCCTCCGACATCATTTTGTTTTTCAGGTTGGCGTTTTTCAGTGCAATGTTGTAGTCCAGTTCCAGCACTTTGGTATCTGCCAGCGAACTTTGTTTCCGGTTTTCGTATTGGAGTTTTAATTGCTTGAGTTTTAACTGTTCTACGGAATATTCCAGTTCGGCTTGCCGGATCTTGTCGGAAGTGCCGGCGCCGATACTGTCTAAAAACATTTCATTGCGGAGCAATACTTCCATTCGTTTTATTCGCATTTCATCGATCTCAATTTGCATTTCAAGCTCGGACAAAGCGTTTTGTGCAGCCTGTTTCTGTTGCTCCAGCTTGTATCGCTTCATGGACAGCTCATCGTCCTGTTTTTCTATATCGGCGCGGATAACGTCCAGATCCAGCCGGATGATAGCTTCGTCTGCTTCTACCGGGTCGCCTGCTTTTTTATAGATTTCCAGTATTTTGGTCGAAACGGGGGAAATGATCACTTCTTCGGACAGGGGAACGACTTTGCCGGTGGCGGCAATGGAAATTTCTATCGTGCCTTTATCGACCGTTGAAGTGTATATGTCGTTGGACGATATGCCGGCACGCAAGATGTTGACGAGAAAGAGAAACAGCGCGACTGTCGCTACAGATGCAATGCACAGGTTGATAATCAGTTTTTGCCTGCGCTTTTTTATGATTTCGGGAGAAAGTTTTCGATCCATAATTTTTATTTTTCAGTATTTATTTCGGGATGAACAATATTCGTTTCTTTTTGAAAATCGTAAAGCGTTATCTGTCGGAGGTTGTAATAGCAGAGCCACGAGAGATAGAGTTCATTGATGTATTTCCGTTTGGCGTTGTCGCGTTCGATTTGAGCGTTATTGATGTCGAGGACGTTGATTGTACCCATGACAAAGGTTTGAAAAGCGGTTTCGTAACGCAGGCGAGCAATTGAATCGGCCTGTTGCGCCAGAGCAACCAGTCGCGACTGATCCCGGAACTGGGAAACGGACAGGATGATGTTCTGTTCAAAATTCAATTGGGTTTGTTCTGCCTGACTTTTTACTACTTCCTGTTCCGATTCCGCCAGTTTCACCCGGCCCTTGCCTTTTCCCCAGTCCAGAACAGGTACCCGGATACCCAGACTGATAATTTCACGGTTTTGCAGCTTGCGATAGGAATCGGGAAACGTCAGGTCGCTACCCGTATAACCCAGCGCTACATACAAATCGGCTTTGAATCCCCGGCTGGCTTTGGCTTCGTCGATCTGCCGGCGGGCTTCCAGTAACCGGCGCGCAATGGTATGGTTGACAGGATGGTTTTTGTAAGCCAACTCTCTTACCTGACTTAAAGTAATATCTGCATTGAACGAGGCTTCCGGAATAACGGGAATCAAATTCAACTCATTGTCTATACGCAGGAAATTGCGAAAAGTCAGCATTTTATTTTCATACGTCTGTCCGGCGGAGATCACTTCGGCTTCGGTATTAATTTTATTTAATTCCAATTGTAGCAGGTCGTTGAAATGACTCGGCGGCCCCTGCAATCATTTCGCCGGTGATTGTCGTCGCCGGC
>JAIRMH010000160.1 GCA_031258835.1 Tannerella sp. | reverse complement strand
CCGGGACACCGTCTCCGTTCAAATCGGAGATATAAGGCATCGGGGAACCGAAAAAATTTTCGTGATTGGAAGATGACAAAGATTCCGACCTGGTGGCGGGCGCTTTAAAAGAATATTCGTCGGTGTTCTGTTTTCCGTCCCACATTTTGGTAAAGCCGGTGATATTCCTGTTTCCGTCAAGAGTGGGCTTCAATGCGTAAACTCTTCCCAGACTGCCACACTCCGTCACCACAATCTCGCCAATGCTGTCACGATCCAGGTCGGCAATAGCCAAGTGGCTCGGTGAGTTATGGCGCGGCCCATATCTTAACTGAAACTGGTCGCTGGCTTCAACCATCGCCGAAGTGATTCCGGAATGGCCCAGACTCGTGACATTGCTAAGTGCATTCGAGGAAGGTTCCGTTCCGAAGTTGACCGAATGAATCCGTTCGCCTGTTTGCCCGTCATAGATATGGACATACCATGCTCTTGCGGCTAAACCGTCGTCGCCAGCATCCGTATAGCTTCCGCTTCGACCTAATCCCAAGGCGATAACCTCCGGTTTTTTGTCTCCGTTCAGGTCTCCCACGAGAGGCATGGAAAAACCGTCAAGTCGTACGGTCGTGTTACGGAACTTTTCTTTTACGCCGAAATTTATCGGGTTCATGTCATGCATACATAATTCTTCTTCTTTGATATTTGCGGGACGGTCGGTCGCAGCTATAATAGCAATGATGCGGGCGATATCCGTTTGTGTGCCGCATTGGATGCGGTAATAGAGCGTGTCCGTCCCTCTGGCGCCGGTATTAGGCGTGTAGGTGACGGACGTCCCATTAAGGTTGCCGAATTGTCCGTACTGCACAACGGACATTCCTGAAAGCAAAGTATATATGGGCGTACACGCTTCGGGTATGGCGTCGTTGAGGCTGATGTCTATTGTGCAGGGAGTATCTGTCTCGGTGAACATAGCGTCGTCGTAAGCGGCGAACAGTTCTTCTTCATAAGCTCCCAGCGAAGGCCGGACACTTCTGTTTTTATTGGTCTGGTCTTTAGCGTAAGTGGGATCCGACAGGCTGATGTAAGCGGCTTGGCCTGTCGCCGGGTTTTCGAGCGAATTATTTTGCCATAGGAGCGCATGGGTGCGCGTACCGGCGCTACGGTTAAACGCCAATGGGCCTAAATGGGCGTTTGCAGTAAAACTGACTGATGCACCTTTTGTGTTTCCCGTAGGATAAAAATTGGAGCCGATAATGTTGGTCGAAGAGCTACCGGTACCGCTATCATTTAAAGATCCTCTCACATTGTCCTCGTTGGCGTTCCCCGACACAATGGAATTTTGAAGTTCCGGACGGGCTACTGCATAAATTCCGCTTCCGCTGCCGGATGGGGCGGTATTATTCGTAACAGTAACATATATCAATTTAAGCGTACCGATGTAGCAGTCGATAGCGCCCCCTTCGGAGGTAGCCGTATTTTCGCTGATCGTTGTATTGGAGACGGTCGCCCTGCCGTTTTCCATATGAAATCCACCGCCATGCCTTGCCGTGTTGTTACTGATTTCGCTTTGCCGTATGATCAGGTCGCCGCCGTTTTGATTGACGCCTCCGCCCCATGCTACTAAGCCGGAAGTAAGGCGGTTATTGATGATTCTCGTGCGATTGATTTCCATTTTCCCCCGGTTTTCGACGCCACCTCCGCGTTCTTCGGCTTCATTTCCGTCGAATACACAATCGTCGCAAATAGATGAGCAATCTCCCCGGTTATAAAATCCGCCTCCCGTTTCGGCTGTATTCCCTTTAAAAACGGTGTTCAGAGCAAAGATATACGTGCCGGCCTCGTTATGTACGCCGCCGCCAAGGGATGAATGGTTGTTCAGAATACTGTCCGCATTAAAATTGATGGTAGACTCCAGATAAACGTCCAATGCACCGCCATGATTGGCGGAAGTGTTATTTATATATTTGGAATTATGAGAATTGTAAGTCGCCCGTAGAACATGTACACCGCCACCATGTCGGGCGCTGTTGTTTGATATAACGCAGTTGTCGACATTCACCCTTGCATAGTTCCAGACACTGATGCCTCCGCCCCATACGCTGGAGATGCCAAAACAGGTATTGTTGTCGACGATTGAATTTTCGATCTTCACATCCGAGCGTTGGTCGATGAAAATACCGCAGCCATTCCCGTCAGACTGATTGTCTGCTACGCGAACATATGATAAAACAGCCGGTTCGGTCAGAGTTCCCGAACGTTCGCTGAAGAAAATACCGGCGCCGCGGGAATAATTATTGTTGCCATTGCCATAACCGTCGGTGACGGAGAGTATTTTCAGTGACGCCCCTTGTGAATTATCCGCAACCGTCACTACATTATAAGCATTATCGGTTTTTACATTTATAGCCCCAATATTCCCGCTAAGAACGGCGCGGGAATAATCATTCCCCACCGGATTGCCGACGGCATCGAATCCGCCGGTAATCGTTACCGACGAACGGACAAGGAACGTTCTGCGCCGGTTGTTCGACGGGACATTTCCCGAAGCGTCGAAATAAGGATAATAAACGCCTTCTGCCAACAGAAAAGTATCGCCGGGCTGTGCTGTAAGTAATGTTTGTGTAAACTTTTTATTGCTCATCGCCTGAGTGTTCCAATTGCTGCCGTCTCCCGAATCGGAACCGTCTGTCCTCACACGATAAAAGACCGCATGCAGGCGTATTGGCATGGTCGTTGCTAATATTAATACTAATATCATCCATTTTATTCGAGAATGTTCCATATTATTGTCAATTTATTGTTTATCCGCAATCCGTTATCATTCATCATACTATTTATACCGTTTCTGTTTTTAATTCATAATTGTTGATTTTGGGTGTTAATATAGAACAAAAAACAACAAACGTTTCAATGGAAAAATAATCCGTCAAAAACTCAGCATGTTAATATCAAGATAAAAAACAAAATAATAAGATATTCACATGATGCGACAAAGATACATAAGATTTACGAATTTCCAAATGTGTGAAAAGAAAAAAGTTTTTTTACAGAGGAAGTTTACCTTCTTTGCGTGCATTGACGATTAATTCAGTCGGATTTGATGCGTTTAATTTCAGGTTTAGCTTTTTGTGAAACGAAAGGATTGTCGAAAGGTCGACATTCAGTTGTTCGGCAATCTGCCGATTGCTCATGCCGCCGGCAATCATCTGCAAAAATAATTTTTCAAGTGGCGTGAGGATGACGGACGTTTGGGTTGTCCTGTCGGCAATCCGTCTGATTTGTGGGCTGATGTATTCATTACCGTGTGTTACGGTTTGTATTGCATTGAGAATCTCGTCTGCGATTTCATTTTTTACGACATAGCCGGATGCGCCGTTTTTGAGCATGCGTATCGCAATGGAATATTCGGTGTGCCCTGTCAGGGTGATAATTTTTATTTGTGGATATAACTTGTGCATCTCGGCACAAAACATCATTCCGTCGCCATCCGTCATGTTAATGTCGAGCAGCAATACATTGGGAGAATATGAAGCCAAATGATCCCGACAATCCGACAGTCTGAACGAATACCCTGTTACCCGGGCTATTCCCGAAGCGTTGATGAACGGAATCAGCGCTTCTACGAACATTGTACTGTCGTCGGTTATGTGTATGGTTTTCATATAAAAATGAGCATGTATTATTTTAGCATCGTTTTCATTCTTTCGGACGATTTAAATTTATATCCGCCGTTTATACTGTCGGAGTATATCAGGTGATATTCTATTTCGGGAATTTTTTCGGCCATCCGGGTGGCCGTTTCGACGTCCATTACCATAAATGCGGTGGCATAGGCGTCGGCGGTCATACAATCAGGGGCGATGATCGTAGCGCTCAAAATGGTCTGTTCGGAAGGATATCCGGTGTGCGGATCGATGGTGTGGGCATATTTCTTGCCGTCTTTCACATAGTAATTCCGATAGTTGCCGGATGTGGCAAGTCCACATTTGTTACATAACCTTATGATGCTTTCGACTTCATTTTTTATTCCGGAAGAATCTTCTTCAGGTTTGCTGATTCCTGCCTGCCAACAATTTCCGTTTGGGTTTTTACCTTTTGCCGCAATTTCGCCGCCAATCTCGACCAGATAATTCTCAACCCCTTCACGTTCGAGTAGCGCAGCGATTATATCCGAGGCATAACCTTTGGCAATAGCCGAGAAATTGAGCATCATTCGAGGGTCGTCTTTTATGACTTTTTTACCTTCGAGACGTATTTTTTTATAGCCGACGAACATTTTTATACTGTCAATTTTCTGCTGTGATACACAATCGCTTTTTTCAAAGCCGAAGCCCCATAAATTAATGAGGGGGGCGATGGTCACGTCAAAAGCTCCGCCGGAATTTTCAGATACTTCCATCGCTTTGTTGAATACGGTTGCGAATAGCTCGTCGACGTCAACGTCTTCGTTGCGGTTCACCTTCGAAATGATGGAACTCGGATGAAACGGGTTTAAGGACAGGCTGAAGGTTTGTAATTCGGCATCTATTTTATCGGTCAGCAGAGCGGGCGACTGATATTTTATATGATATGACGTATGAAAAACGCTGCCACTCTCTTCATAATAAGGGTCATGACACGATACGCAGGACGAAAACGTCACTATGCCGGCAAGTGTTGTTTTTAGTGTTTTAAGCATATCCTTTATTTTACTAAATCACGGAATTGTTTCGGTATCGGCGTCTCGAAACGCATTTCTTCACCAGTGGCAGGATGGACGAAAAACAAACGTGTGGCATGTAACATAAGCCGTCCGGCAGGGTCGGTTTTAGCTCCGTATTTCGAATCGCCGGCAACCGGATTACCGATATGCTCCATCTGTGCACGTATTTGATTTTTGCGGCCTGTTTCGAGATCGAGTTCTATGAGCGTATATTTTGTATTGTTTTTCAGCGCTCGATAGCGGGAGACGGCTTCTTTGCCGTATTGCGGGTCTGTACAGTAAACTTTCATGCGATTGTTTTCCGCCAGATAAGTTATTATGGTATCTTCGTTTTTTTCCGGAACGCCTTCCGTTACGGCAATATATGAGCGTCGTGTGATCATTTTATGCCAGTTTGCACGCAGGTATTCCTGTATGTTTTTATTTCGCGCGAACATCATCAACCCGGACGTCCCTTTATCTAAGCGATGCAGGATAAATATTTTGTTTCGGGGATTGATTTTTTTTACATATTGCGATAATAAAAAATAAGCGGTATGCTCTTGCGAAGGAGAATCGGATACGGACAGCAGGCCTTCTTTTTTATCGACAACGATCAGATCGTTGTCTTCCCAGACGATTTTCATCTGCGGGTGGTTAAATGTAACATGTCCCTTTTCGTGACTGATTAATATTTTGTCGCCGGGATTCAACGGGGTGTTAAAATGCGTTATGGGCGTACCGTTTACCCATACTTGTCCGCGTCGCAATAAAGCTTTAACGGCGGTTTTACTTTGCGGCATAAGTAATTCGAGCAGATAGGGCAGGAGCGTATTCTTTTCTTTTACAATCGATTGCTGTCCCCGTGGCGTCTGTTCGGTATGTTTTTTTACAAAATTCCTTTGCATTGTTATATTTTGTCGGAAAAATAACTTTTTGGTAATTCACGGCAGTTATATTGCGATGCCATTATCTCGCCGTAAGCGCCTGCCGAACGAAAAGCGATGAGATCGTTTCGTCTTACTCTGTTCAGTTTGACGTCTTTGCCGAAGACGTCCGACGATTCGCATATCGGGCCGACAACGTCATACGTATCAGTCGGTTCGTCGCTTGTTATATTTTCGGCATGATGATAGGCATCGTACATGGCGGGGCGGACGAGGTCTGTAAAACCAGCGTCGAGTATGGCAAATTGTTTTACTTCTCCCTTTTTCACATACAAGACTTTTGAGATAAGCGAACCGCACTGGCCGACAACGGAGCGTCCGAGTTCAAAATGGATCTGTTGTCCCTCACGTTGTTTTATTAATTTGTGAAATACGGCGAAATAATTTTCAAATTCAGGTATACAAAGATGATTGGGATGGTAATAGTCGATACCCAGTCCTCCGCCGAAATTGAGGCTTTTGATTTTCATGCCGTATCCTTCGAGTTCGTCCTGCAGTTCGTTGGAGCGGATGCACAAGTCACGGAAGGCTGACAGGTCGGTGATCTGCGAGCCGATATGGAAGTGAAGCCCCGTGAAACGTACGTTTTTCAAAGATTTCATTTCGTGGAGGACGCCGTTCAGCAGGCCAATATTTATGCCGAATTTATTTTCCTGTAACCCCGTTGTGATTTTTGCGTGCGTATGTGCATCTACATTCGGGTTAATGCGCAATGAGATTGTCGCCGTTTTGTTTTTCGCTTTCGCCAGTTCGTCGATTACTTCCAGTTCCGCCTGCGATTCGACGTTGAAACAGGCAATGTCGCAGTCGAGGCCGAGGTTGATTTCCCAGTCGGCTTTCCCGACGCCTGCGAATACGATTTTCGACGCCGGGAAGCCGGCGGCGAGGGCAGCCCGTATCTCGCCGCCGCTGACGCAATCGGCGCCCAGCCCGCTTTCGGCAATCAGCGAAAGTATGCGCGGATTGGCGTTCGCTTTTATTGCATAATGCTGGTGGTAGCCGTATTTCTTTATTTCCGTCCGGATCGCATTTAGCGTGTCGCGGAGCAATGCCGTGTCGTAATAGTAAAACGGCGTTTGTATCGTTCTGAATTTTTCGATTGGAAAAGATCCTTTTATCATCTTACGGTAAATTTTATTTTGTTTGAATTCTTACGAGTGGAATAACTGTTCGCTTAAAATCTGCAACGCACGTTTTTTGTCGGACAGCCGTACTAACAATGATACATTATAGTTGCTGCCTCCGTATGAGATCATACGAACAGGAATATCTTTAAGCGCAGAAATTATCCGGGCTTCAAAACCCAGGTTTTCCCAGTCCAGGTCTCCTACGACGCAAATGATGACCATGTCTTTGTCGACCGTGACGGTGCCGTATTTTTTTAAGTCGTTGACGATTTCTTCCAGATGCTTAGATTTATCAATCGTAACGGAAACGCCGACTTCCGATGTCGTAACCATATCTATCGGCGTACGGTATGTTTCGAATATCTCGAACACTTTGCGCAAGAAACCTGTTGCGAGCAACATGCGGCCACTTTTTATTTTTATGGAAATGATATTATCTTTTGCGGCTACCGCTTTTATTTTTCCTTTTTTCAATTCGTTGGAAATAGTTGTCCCTGCCGCATATGGTTGCATTGTGTTCAGCAGACGCACCGGTATGTTATTCAGTTTTGCCGGCAGGATGCAGGTAGGGTGCAGTATTTTAGCGCCAAAATAAGCAAGTTCGGCGGCTTCGTCGAAATTCAGATAGCGCACGGGAGAAGTGTTATCGACAATTCTGGGATCGTTATTGTGCATGCCGTCGATATCTGTCCATATCTGGATTTCTTCGGCCTGTATCGCTGCCCCGATCAACGAAGCGGTATAATCGCTACCCCCTCGTTGCAGGTTGTCTACCTCGCCGTAAGCATTGCGGCAGATGAATCCTTGTGTGATATAGATGTTTGCATCCGGATTTCCGGTCAGCAGATGATTGAATTTCTCTTTGATATAAACAGTGTCAGGTTCTGCGTTTTTATCCGTTCGCATATAATCTAATGCCGGAAGTATCACGGATTTGACGCCTGTTTCATTGAGATACAAATTCATCATGCCGGTAGACATTAATTCTCCCTGTGCGAGGATGACACGCTCTTCAAACAGGGTAAAAAGGTCTTTTACGAGGGAACGTATATAGTTCAAATGCGACGTTACAAGTTCGCCGGCTTTATTCTTATAATCTTGTGTGCTGTATAATTCATTTATAACGTCGGCATATTTTACCGATAAGCGATTGATAACTTCATTGGCGCCGTCATGATTTTTTTTATATAAATAATCCGAAATTTCAACGAGTGAATTTGTTGTGCCTGACATGGCCGATAATACTACAATCTTTTGTTCTCCGTCACAAATCAATCCGGCAACGTCTTTCATTCGTTGCGCCGAACCTACGGATGTTCCTCCGAACTTCAAAACTTTCATTTTTTCGATATTTAAATTATTGTTGATATGTTCTGTTTGTAATCTATTTCTTCATAGTTGAACTGGTTTCCCGGTTCAAGATTATATAAGCCGTTGTTTTCGCATTTTACGACACGAGCGGGAAAAGTATTTACTATATTATAGTTATGTGTCGTCATTATAACAGCCGTTCCCATGTGGCATATATCGTGCAATAATTGCATGATCTGTCTGCTTGTTTTAGGATCCAGATTACCGGTCGGTTCATCTGCCAGTATGATTTCCGGCGTGTTCAGTAATGCGCGCGCTATCGCTATGCGTTGTTGCTCTCCCCCCGATAATTCATGCGGCATCTTATATCCTTTGTTGGGCATTCCCACTTGTTCCAGCACTTCGTTGATGCGCCGGCTTATTTCGTTCCTGTTCTTCCAGCCGGTAGCTTTGAGTACAAATTCGAGGTTTTTGATCGCTGAACGGTCAATCAGTAGTTGGAAGTCCTGAAAGACGATCCCCAGCTTTCTCCTGAGATAAGGGATCTCCCGTTTTTTTATTTTCTGCAGGTCGTATCCGGCGACGTAAGCGCTCCCTTTGCGGATTGGGATTTCACAGTATAAAGCTTTCAGCAGGCTGCTTTTGCCGGAGCCTACTTTTCCTATCGCATAAATGAACTCTCCTTTATTCAGCGTCAGGGAGGCGTCGCTTAACACGACGTTTTCTTCCTGACAGACTTCGATGTTTTCTAATTTGACCAGTAATCCGCTTTCCATCTTCTTTATTCTTTATGCCTCTTTTTTAGTTCTTTAGCAAGGTCATCAATACTAAATCCCTTGCTTGTCAACAATACAATCAGATGATAGATCAGGTCGGACGCTTCGTAGATGAAGCGGTCGTCCGTACCGTTCGTCGCTTCAATGACCGTCTCGACAGCTTCTTCGCCGACCTTTTGCGCCATCCTGTTTACTCCTTTATCAAAAAGAGAAGTGGTATACGATCCTTCCGGCTTTTCCCTGAAACGCCGTGTTATAAAATCCTGTAGATATTGCAGAAAGAATATACCCTCGTTGTTTGCTTCACCGAAGCAAGTGTCGGCTCCCGTATGGCAAACCGGCCCGACGGGATTTGCTTTTATGAGCAGCGTATCATTGTCGCAGTCGGAAAGTATTTTCACTACATGAAGGAAGTTACCGCTTACCTCTCCTTTTGTCCAGAGCCGTTGTTTGGTACGACTGTAGAACGTTACTTTCCCGGAGGCGACGGTAGCCTGATACGCTTCTTCGTTCATAAATCCCATCATCAGCACGACACCTGTCTGCGCATCCTGTATAATTGCGGGAATTAAACCGCCCATTTTATTGAAATCCAGATCCATTATATTTCTTTTTTTTGTTTTTCTTAATAGCTTTGCCACGGATTGCATGATGCCGGACGTATTGTTATCTGACGTTTACCTTTTCATCCTTAAGGTATTGTTTCAATTCGGAGATTTTTATTTCTCCAAAATGAAATACGCTTGCGGCGAGGGCGGCATCCGCTTTCCCTTCGATGAAGACCTCGCGGAAATCTTCTTTTTTCCCGGCGCCTCCCGAAGCGATGATCGGGATATGGAGCAAGCCGGCAAGCGCGGATAGCGCTTCGTTGGCAAACCCTTCCTTTACGCCGTCGTGATTCATACTGGTAAATAAAATCTCTCCGGCGCCGCGATCTTCCGCCTCGACCGCCCATTCGAAGAGTTCCCGATCAGAGGGGATACGCCCCCCGTTCAGGTAGCAGGTCCATTTGTCGCCTTCCCGATTAGCATCTATTGCCGTCACACAGACCTGGCTGCCGAAGTTCCGGGCAATTTCGTCGATGAGTTCCGGTCGGCGTATGGCTGCGGAATTTACCGAAATTTTGTCAGCGCCGGCATTTAGCAACCGTTCGACGTCCCGCAATTCGTTAATGCCACCTCCGACGGTAAACGGTATATTGATGTTCGCGGCAACTCTCTTCACTAACTCCGTAAACGTTTTGCGCCCTTCGTGTGAAGCCGTGATGTCGAGATAGACAAGTTCGTCCGCTCCCTGGCGGCTATATTCCGCTCCCAGTTCAACAGGGTCGCCCGCATCGCGGAAATTGACGAAGTTGACGCCTTTCACTGTCATTCCGTCCTTTACATCCAGACAAGGTATAATACGTTTCGCTAACATAAATTATTCTATTGTTTAAATATTCAATTCTCGAAATCTTAGAACTTCGGAAGCTCGCCGTTCAGGAGTTAAAATTTTCCAGTTCCTTAAGAGTAATTTTCCCTTCGTAAATCGCTTTGCCGAAAATCACTTCAGGCACGCCTGCCGCCTCCAGTTCTTCGATATCTTTTATAGAACCGACACCTCCGCTTGCGATGAGATAGATGTCCGGCACGGCGTCCAGTATTTTTTTATATAATATCGTAGACGGTCCCTGTAGCATCCCATCCCGGTCGATGTCCGTACAAATCACTTTTGTTATCCCGTCTTTATGATATGCTTCAATATACGGAATCAGTTCCATCGCCGTTGTCTCCTGCCACCCGCCGACGGCGATCTTTTCGTCTTTTGCGTCGGCTCCCAGGAGGATGCGTTCGTTGCCGAAGCGTTTCAGCCATTCGCGAAAAACGTCCGGCGATTTTGCGGCGATGCTTCCCCCCGTAACCATTTGCGCTCCGCAGTCGAAAGCTATCTCAAGGTCTTTGTCGCACTTTAGGCCGCCTCCGAAATCAATGACTAATGACGTCCGCGAGGCAATACGCTCCAGCACGCGGTAATTGATAACTCTTCCTTCGCGCGCGCCGTCCAGATCGACGACATGCAGACGTTTCATCCCGCAGCCTTCGAATGACATTGCAACTTCGGATGGGTCTTCGTTATAAACCTTTTTGGAATTATAATCGCCTTGCGTCAGGCGCACACATTTTCCGTCAATGATGTCAATGGCTGGGACAAGTTCGATCATTTGTATTACAAGTTTATAAAGTTTTCCAAAATCAATTCCCCTATACTCCCGCTTTTTTCGGGATGAAACTGCGTGGCGTAAAAGTTGTCCTTGTGCATGGCCGCGCTGAACGGGTGTATATAATCGCTTACCGCAGATGTGTCGTTTGTTACCGGCACATAATAGCTGTGCACAAAATATACGTAAGAGTCGGACGGCAGTCCTTCAAGCAGTTTCCCTTGCAGGTTGGTCAACGAATTCCATCCCATGTGCGGCACTTTATCTTCGTGCCGTTGCGGGACAAACCGTTTCACGCAGGTATCAAAAATACCGAGGCTGTCGGTGTCACCTTCTTCCGAATGGCGGCACATCAATTGCATGCCGATGCAGATACCTAATACCGGTTGTTTCAGTTCGCATAACAGCCGATCCAATCCGCGTTCGCGCAAACAATTCATCGTCGTGCGCGCCTCTCCCTGTCCGGGAAATACGACCTTATCCGCCGTTCGTATAGTCTCCGCATCGTCGGTAATGATGGGTGTTATCCCGATTCGCTTCAGCCAATAGTCGACGGAACAAATGTTTCCGGCATTGTATTTTATAATGACTATTTTCATGTCTGTTCTCTTTTCAGTCTGCAAATATACATGAAATTTTCGACATTTCACACAAGTCAATAAAATGGTTAATTCTTTTCTTGAGGCGCTATTGATTTTTTTTGAGTACATTTGTCAAATAGAAAAAAGCAGAATAATTATGGGACGCAAAAAATTAACACGACCATCCATCCATAGAAGGATTATTCTCGACAATAAGCAGCATGTTTGTTCCGGCGCATATTTTGGGACATTTTGACATATGGGATGCGCACTCAAAAAAAAGGATTAACTATTTTTCTCTTTATTTGCTTGGATAGTTATGGCAAATCATCTATATTTGCCAGATTAAAAAATAAATAATTTATGTTCGGAAAAATTTCCTCATGAATATCAGATGGATGCGAAAGATTGTGGCCCTGCATCCCTGAAAATCATTGCTAAATATTATGGGAAATATTATTCCTCATAGTATTTGCGAGATCTGTGTGGAGTAACACGCGAAGGCGTCTCAATGCTAGACATCAGTTACGCCGCCGAGAAAATCGGGTTACGAAGTCTTTCGATCATGGCGGATTTGAATGATTTGATTGATAAGGTACAGTTGCCCTGTATTATCCACTGGGATAACAATCACTTTATTGTTGTCCATAATGCGACGAAAAACAAAATTTATGTTTCCGATCCGGCTAAAGGATTGTTATCATATTCTCACAAACAATTTGCGGGAAAATGGTATGAGAAAAACAAAAACCACGGCATATTGATGGCGTTGGAACCTATGGCGAATTTCAAACAAATAGAAGCTCATGAACGCATCGAAAAGTTCAAAACTTTCGAAAACCTGCTGAACTATTTTACGCCTTATAAAAAGGTTTTCGGCATACTGTTCTTCACTATGCTGATTGCTACCGGATTGCAGGCATTGCTTCCGTTTATCTCCAAGTCCGTCATTGATATTGGGATATACACGCGCGATATTTCTTTTATATATATGATGCTGATCGGAAATATTGTCCTGCTGCTGAGCATTACCCTGTCGAATCTGCTGCGTGACTGGGTTTTACTGCATGTGTCCACCCGCGTGAATATTTCCTTGATTTCGGATTACCTGATAAAACTGATGAAACTGCCGGTAACGTTTTTTGAAAACAAACTGGTCGGCGACATCCTGCAACGGGCATATGACCATGAACGGATACGGAATTTTGTAATGAACAATTCCCTCGGTATGTTATTTTCCATGATTACATTCTTGGTATTCAGCGTGATATTACTGATTTACAACCCCGGTATTTTCTTTATTTTTGTTGTCGGCAGTTTCTTATATGTAATTTGGATACTAACTTTTTTAAGTGTACGTAAAAAATTAGACTGGGAATATTTTGACCTGAACGCCAAAAACCAGAGTTTCTGGGTGGAGACGGTAGGGAATGTTCAGGAAATCAAAATCAACAACTACGAAGATGTCAAACGATGGAAATGGGAAGCGATACAAGCGCGTTTATACAAACTAAGCCTCAAAGTGCTGAAAATCAACAATGCGCAATCGCTGGGAGCGCAGTTTATCAACCAGATGACAAACATTGGTGTTACGTTCTACTGCGCTATAGCGGTCATTGATGGAGATATTACGTTTGGCGTCATGATTTCCACCCAGTTTATTATTGGTATGCTGAACGGTCCTGTAACGCAATTAGTCGGGTTTATTCAATCGGGACAATATGCCAAAATCAGTTTCATGCGTATTAACGAAATACACAAACTTCAAGATGAAGACGACACTTCTTCCGTCATATCCAACAGCATGGAACTTCCAGTAGACAAAAGCCTTATAATCAAGAATATATCTTTTCAATATTCGCCTCATGCGCCGCTGGTGCTGAAAAATTTATTTTTGACTATTCCGGAAGGAAAAGTTACAGCAATTGTCGGTGACAGCGGCTGCGGCAAATCCACGTTACTAAAACTGCTGCTTCGGCTTTACTTGCCTTCTTTCGGCGAAATTTGTATCGGCGATATGAATATCAACAATATCAGCCTGCGGGAATGGCGGGCGAAATGCGGTTGTGTGATGCAGGACGGCAAAC
>JAIRMH010000129.1 GCA_031258835.1 Tannerella sp. | reverse complement strand
CCGGCGCCGGCGAAGAAGACAGAAAACAAGCCAAAAACTTTAATACAGGCATGTTTAATATTGTATTCCATTCAGCAGATACAGAGCAGTTAAAGACCAGTCTGGCCGATTATTTGGAGCAAATCCTAAAAAATATTCCGGATACTGAAAAAACAAAAGCCATTTACGACGATAATTTTATCACATCGACGGTAGAAAGAGTGGCAAGCCCGTGGATGCAATATTTTATCAAATACGATCCCGCTCCGGCGTTGGAAAAGGTCAAATGTCCCGTTTTGGCGCTCAATGGCGAAAAAGACATGCAAGTTCCCGCCAAAGTGAATCTGGAAGCCATCAAAGCGGCGTTGGAGAAAGGAGGGAACCGGAATGTTACGATAAAGGAAATCCCCGGACTGAATCATTTGTTTCAAGAATGTAAAACTTGCCTGATAACGGAATACGCAAGTATTGAACAAACTTTTTCACCCGTCGCATTAGATGAAATTTTGAAATGGATCAAGATGCAAACAAAACCGTGAAACACGTAATGGTTGGATTCCCTGCCGTAAAGTTGCGTATTTCGGGCTTCTTTCATCGTCTCTGCGTCAAGATGCCTTGCCGTACAGCTGTTTACCGGCAATTTTTCAATGCCGGCAATCCGGCAACACGCTTTTGACCGCAGCCTTCCCTTTCAGAAAATTTGCACTAATTATAAGACGGATATTTTTATTCATTTTGTGTGTAATTTGAAAATTTCATGTACATTTGGGGAAAATTTATTGAATAGGTAAGGTAATATTTGACGTACAATTACAATTAAAATTAATGATTATGTTGGACAATATGTATTATGGGAATACTCTGCGGGATTGGGGACTTTCGTTTCTTATCGTCATCGGCGCGCTTTTTATTAATAAGTTGATAGCTCTTTTATATCGGAAAGTTATTAAAAAGATTACGGTAAAAAGTACGACAAAAATAGATGACGTGGTTTTTTATTCTCTCGAAAAACCTGTATTAATGGGCATTACCTTGTTGGCTATCTGGATAGCGCTAAGCCGTCTTAACTTGGGAGATGATGTTTATGACGTGATTAAAAATTCGTATGAAGGGTTGGTGATCTTGAATGTGACCTGGTTTTTTGCCCGTTTCTTTTCGTCATTGATTAGAGAAGACGTGGGCAATAAGAACGATAACCTTCGGAAAGGGCGGTTTAATATTGATTCTAAACTTTTTCCGTTAATAAAGCGGGGCGTTCTTATCATTGTATGGCTTGTGGGTATTGTGATGGCGCTTCATAATGCGGGTATAACCGTTACGACTCTGATGGGCACATTAGGTATAGGCGGGATTGCATTTGCCCTGGCAGCCCAAGACACCATCAAAAATATCTTCGGCGGTATAACAATTTTTACCGACCATACTTTTCGTATCGGAGATATAATAAATTTTGATTCTACCGAAGGCTCCGTTATTGATATCGGACTAAGGAGCACGCGTATCCGTACGTATGATAAACGGTTAGTGACAATCCCCAATTATAAATTGACGGATGCACTGATCACTAACATTTCTTCCGAGCCGGGACGACGTGTGGTGATGGATATTGGCCTGACTTACGATACTACGGCGGAAAAGGTGCAGGAAGCGATAAATATTCTGAAAAGTATGCCCGACAGAATCTCCGATATAAAAAACAGTGATATAGCTGCCGGTTTCTTCGAATTTGGAGATTCCGCATTGATCATCCGGTTCATATATTTTATTCGTAAGTCGGCGGATAATTTGGAGACAAGGTCGAAAGTTAATTTTGAGATCCTCAATTCATTTACGCAGGCGGGATTGAATTTCGCATTTCCTACTCAAACAATCTATCTTGAAAATAATACCGTGCAATAGCGGCAAAAGGACATCAACACGGAATAGCATACATTTACCGGCTTGCTGCTTACCGGTTAGTTTGGACGGTGATATTGTTTAATGCTTGCGACCGGAAAGATAGTAATTTCGATCCTGTCATCATTAATGATAATCAGGTTTTAACCCAAATTGTTTATGCCGATGAATTACAAGGGCAATCTGCAATCAATTTTTTGTATCCATCTTTCTTTATCTTCGTTATGTTATTACAGTCTACAAAATTATCAAATATTTTTGATGCTATGAAAAATTTACCGTAAAGGCTAAATCTTTTTTTTGAGATGATAAAACTTAAAAAAAACTCAAATATATCGTGTATGGGCGAAAAATTTTTCGCCCATACATTAATCATGGATCGTTACTTTCCTGCCTGCGCCGCCGTCGAGGGTGACAATATATATTCCCGGAACGAAGTGACTTCGGGTCGTGAGGCCGGCAGTGGCGGTGACGAATACGTGATGCAGGACGCCGTCGGGCGTGTAGACGCGTACCGTGACGCCTTTTTGCGTGCGGACGTATAGCGTCTCTTCATATGCCCATACCTTGTCGCCCGTCTCGGAGTCGTCGTCGGCGACGATCGTGTTTTTGCCCGGATCCATTTCGCTGCCGGCAGGGACGAACGCGGCGCGTAAATCGACGTTGCCATAGATCGTCAGGCTGTC
>JAIRMH010000101.1 GCA_031258835.1 Tannerella sp. | reverse complement strand
AAAAAGATAAAATGCAAAGGCGTCTCACGGTTCCGGAGTTCTTCCCCCGCCCCTATTTCATAATAGACAAAGGCGGTGTTAACATCCGTCGCATCCTTACGACAAGCGTTTAATTCTTTTATTTTAAAAATATTCTCCATCGGAATCAACGACAGCGTTCCCTCAAATATTATACATTAGTATATATCACTCTTTCTTTCAAATAATACTTTCTTTGAAAAGGATTGCAAATGTACATATTTTATTATTACATTTGCAACACAAATGTTCAATTTTATAAATAATTATGAGTGGGATACAGAACTTCAGGCACGTAGCCTTCAAGGACACATCGTTTGTGAATCTGATGCAGAAACGCATTTATAACGTATTGCTTATTGCTACAAAATATGATGCGTTCATGCTCGAAGACGACGGACGCGTCGACGAACAGATTTTTAACGAGTACACCTCTTTAACCCTGCGTTACCCGCCCAGGTTTACTCAGGCGACGACAGAGGAGGAGGCGCTTAACGAGCTTGCGAACCTGAGTTTCGACCTTATCATCTTCATGCCCAACATGGTCGACCGCGACGTATTCGGGACGCCAAAGGAAATAAAACGGCGTTACCCGGAAATACCGATTGTCGTACTGACGCCATTCTCGCGCGAAGTATCAAAAAGCGTCGCCAATGAAGACCTCAGCGCCATAGACTACGTTTTCAGCTGGTTAGGCAATCCGGAGTTGCTGCTGGCGATCATCAAGCTGATAGAAGACAAGATGAACGCCCCCGACGACACAAAAAGCGTGGGTGTGCAAATCATACTCCTTGTCGAAGATTCCATTCGTTTTTATTCTTCCACCCTGCCGCACCTGTATAAATTTGTGCTTGAGCAAAGCATGACGTTTGCCGAAGAAGCGCTTAACGAACATCAGAAAACGCTGCGCATGCGCGGACGTCCGAAAATCATGCTTGCGCGGACATACGAAGAGGCCATGCGCATATTCAACGATTACAGGGATAACATCCTCGGTGTCATATCGGATATCAGCTTCACGCACGACAATGAGAACGATCCCGTAGCCGGATATAAGTTCTGCAGTCATGTACGTAAAGAAGGGGGGCCTATCCCTGTCATCCTCGAATCGTCGGAACAGGAAAACCTGAAATATGCAAAGGATATAGGCGCATCATTCATCTGCAAGCAATCGAAGACGTACGCGCGCGAGTTGAAAAAGAAGATCATGCAACGCTTCGGATTCGGCGACTTCGTCATCCTCAAGCCCCAGACGAAGGAGGAGGTCATGCGCATCAGGGATCTGAAAGATCTCCAAAACAAAATCATGAAAATCCCCGACGATTCGTTGCGATATCATCTTTCGCGCAATCATTTCTCCCGTTTTTTCTATTCCCGTGCGATGTTTCCACCGGCAGAGCTGCTGAAACAGGTCGACGTGAGCGCCTATAAAGATATGGACGAAGCGCGTCGGTTCATCTTCGACGTCATCGTGCAATACCGCCGGATGAAGAATTTCGGTGTAGTAGCCGTATATCAGAAAGAGCGGTTCGACGAATACAGCAATTTTGCGCGCATCGGCGACGGGTCGCTCGGCGGCAAAGGGCGCGGGCTTGCGTTCATCGGTGCAATGATAAAACGTTACCCTTTCCTTGAGAAAGACCATTTCCCCGTAAACATCCCAAAGACAGTCGTCTTATGTACCGACATATTCGACGAGTTTATGGACACAAACAACCTGTATCCGGCGGCTTTGAGCGATATCAGCGACGACGAGATGCTCCGCCATTTCGTACAGGCAAGCCTTCCGGCACGACTTATCGACGATCTGACGGCGTTCTTCGAGGTCATCCGCCGCCCTGTCGCAATCCGCTCATCAAGCCTGCTTGAGGATTCTCATTATCAGCCATTCGCCGGTGTATATTCGACGTATATGACGCCGAACCTGTCCGGCAAAAACGAGATGCTTCAGTCGGTAAGCGATGCCATTAAAGGCGTTTATGCGTCCGTATTTTATAAGGACAGCAAGGCTTACATGACGGCTACCGGCAACCTGCTCGAAAGGGAAAAGATGGCGATCGTACTGCAGGAAGTCGTCGGACGTCAATATGGGAATCATTTGTATCCGACAATAAGCGGTGTAGCAAAATCCCTCAATTTCTACCCGATAGGAAATGAAAAGGCCGAAGACGGAATCGCCAACATAGCCCTCGGACTGGGGAAATATGTCGTCGACGGTGGCGTCACATTGAGATTCTCGCCCCGTCATCCCCATAACATCCTGCAAATGAGCGCTCCCGATTTTGCGCTACGCGAAACGCAAACGCGCTTCCTTGCTTTAGACATGAAAGATTCGCCCCTGCAATTAGCGGCAAACGACGCGTTCAACCTGGTCGAATTATCCGTTAAGGATGCTGACGACGACGGCATACTGAAATATATCGTCTCCACTTACGATCCCCAGGATCAGATCATACGCGACGGGTACTATCCCGGAGGCAGGAAAATATTATCGTTCGCGAACATTCTGCAACACGACATGCTCCCTTTGAGCGAAACGCTTAACACCTTACTCGAAATAGGACAAAAAGAGATGGGACGGCCTTTGGAAATAGAGTTCGCCGTCGATATAAAGGCCGATTGCCGCGACAAAGGTGCGTTTTATGTGCTTCAGATAAGGCCTGTCGTAGACCCCAAAGAGATGATTGACGAAAATCCGGAGACTGTCAACCGTGAGGATACGATTTTATTTTCAACAAACGTACTCGGACACGGCATGATAAATAATATATATTCTGTCTTATATGTAAAGGCAGAGGCTTTCAATTCGTCCAACAACCAGCTGATAGCTTACGACATAGAAAAAATAAACCGGCAATTCGTTGCGAAAGACGAAAGTTATGTGCTGGCCGGGCCTGGCCGCTGGGGAAGCAGCGATCCGTGGCTCGGCATACCCGTCAAATGGCCGCATATAAGTAATGCGCGCGTGATAGCGGAATATAGCCTCGCCCATTATTTTGTCGATCCGAGCCAGGGCGCCCATTTCTTTCAGAACCTCACCTCCTGCGGCGCCGGATATTTTACTATTAACCCGTCGAACAACGACCTGTTCGACGAAGAGTTCCTAAACGCGCAGCCGGCCGCCGAAGAGACCCGTTATCTGCGTCTCGTGCGTTTCGACGACCCTGTTATTATAAAAATGAACGGGAAAAAAAGCGTCGGCGTCGTCATGAAACCCAATTCAAAACCAACATAATTATGTCATATACCAACAGTCATTTTGCCGACATCATCTATCGTCAGGCAGAAAAATACGGATGCAGGCGTGAACTTCTATGCCTCGACGACAAAAGTGGAAGCCGGAAGACGGTTTCATGGAACAGTTTTGCGGAAAAGGTGCGCCTTACATCGCAGGCGATGGTCGAATACGGTGTCAACGTGCAGGAAAATATCGGCATCTACGCGCCGAATATGCCCCAGTGTTTTTATGCTACATTCGGGGCTTTCGGCATACGTGCTGTTGAAGTGTCGATGTACGCGACAAGTTCGTCCGAACAAATACGGTATATCCTCGAAGACGCTCATATACGCCTGCTCTTCGTCGGTGAGCAGCAACAGTACGACCATGCATGGAGCGCAAAAAAAGAGACGGGAGACGTACTCCGGCATTTGGTGATCTTCGACGGCGACGTGGTGCGCCATCCCGAAGATAGCATGTCGGTATATTTTGATGAGTTCCTGCGCTCCGGCGACAATGCGCACGCGGAGGAAAGCGTAAAAACACGCCGCCGCGAAGCCCGTGAAGCGGATGTCGCAATGATTTTATATACTTCCGGCGTCACCGGCGAATCCAAAGGCGTGATCCTTACGCACGAAAATCTTCTTGAAACGATGAGGATACACGACATGCGGCTGCCGATGATCAACGACAGAGACCTGTCCATGTGCTTCCTTCCGTTAGCCCATGTTTTCGAGAAAGCATGGTCGTGCCTGTGTATTTCCCAGGGCATAAGCATCGCCATCAACCGCGACCCGAAGAAGATCCGGCAAATATTGCCGGAGGTGCGTCCCACCCTCATGTGCAATGTGCCGCGTTTCTGGGAAAAAGTATACGCCGGCGTTCAGGAAAAAATTGCACATTCCCCCTTCTTTTTAAGAAAGATGCTGCTCCATGCCGTCAAAACGGGACGGCGTTATCTCCTCGAATACAGAGACAGAAATATAAAAGCGCCTTTACTTTTGGCCCTCAAATTCCACTTTTATGATAAGACGGCTTTCACTTTGCTGAAAAAAGTGATCGGGCTAAACCGCGGGCGGCTGTTCCCCGTGGCGGGAGCGCCGCTGGCCGACCATATGACCGAGTTCTTACGGTCGGTGAATATACCGGTATTATATGGATACGGGCTTACCGAAACGTCTGCAACGGTATGCTGCTATCCTGTTAATAACTACGTAATAGGCTCCATCGGCAGTGTGATGCCCGATATTAAAGTGCGCATAGACAAAAGTAACAATGAGATTTTAGTGAAAGGTAAAACGATCACTTCCGGTTATTATAACAAACCGGAAGAAACGGCAAAGGTATTCACCGACGACGGATTTTTCCGCACCGGCGACGCCGGGCGGCTCGAAGGGGACACGTTATTTTTCCACGAACGCATCAAAGACCTGTTCAAGACCTCGAATGGTAAATACATTGCTCCGCAGGCTATTGAGCTAAGCCTTGCCGGGAATATGTATATCGAGCAATGCGTAGTCATTGCCGACACGTATAAGTTTGTGAGCGCGCTGATAGTCCCTGCTTTTGAGACGCTTGAAAGTTACGCCCGTGAAAAGGGTATCCCGTATGACGGGCGTACGGCGCTTATCGGCAAAGAAGAGGTCATGCGTTTCTATCACTCTATTATCGAAGATTGCCAGAAAGGATTCGCCTCATACGAAAAAATTAAACGCTTCACTCTTCTCGCCGAGCCGTTCACGATGGAGAAAGGCGAAATCACCGACACGTTAAAACTGCGCCGGTCGGCGATCGCCCGCAATTATGCCGAACAAATACGGGAAATGTACAAGGAATGAATTATAAAATCTTTTCCAGCGGGTCTATGCTTTTAGCCAAATCCTCTTCCGTCAATTCGTAGTTTAGCAGGTCGCCGGCAAAATAGCTGTCGTACGAAGCCAGGTCAATCAAGCCGTGTCCGGAAAGATTAAACAATATTGTTTTTTGCACTCCCTCTTCCTTTGCCTTTTCCGCTTCACGAATAACCGCCGCGATAGCGTGCGACGATTCGGGCGCCGGAATAATACTTTCGGCCTGTGCGAAAAGCACTGCCGCTTTAAAGGCATCTAACTGTTTAATGTCGACGGCTTCTATCAGTCCGTCTTTATTCAGTTGGCTTATAATCGTTCCCGCTCCGTGATAACGCAGTCCGCCCGCGTGAATATGAGGCGGCGCGAATGTATGTCCGAGCGTATACATCGGCAGGAAGGGCGTATATCCCGCTTCGTCGCCGAAGTCGTATTGAAAGACGCCTCGTGTAAGTTTGGGGCATGACGACGGTTCGGCAGCGATAACCCTCACATCTTTCCCTTCCGTAAAATTATGTCGTAAGAAAGGGAACGCTATTCCCCCAAAGTTCGATCCACCGCCGAAACATGCGACCACCACATCCGGATACTCTCCCGCCATTGCCATTTGCTTCTCCGCTTCAAGCCCTATCACGGTCTGATGAAGCACCACATGATTGAGCACGCTCCCCAGCACATAGCGGCAGTTAGGCGTTTGCAGTGCGAGTTCAATAGCTTCGGAAATGGCTGTTCCGAGGCTTCCCATATATTGCGGCTGCTCCGTCAGTATTTTACGTCCTGCTTTTGTACTCATACTCGGAGAAGCTATTACCTGCGCTCCGAACGTCTGCATGATAGACCGACGGTATGGCTTTTGTTCATAACTGATTTTCACCATATAAACCGCCAGTTCCAGTCCGAAAGCTTTTGCCGCATACGACATTGCGGCGCCCCACTGTCCGGCGCCCGTTTCGGTAGTAATATTCGTGATCCCCTCCTTTTTACAGAAGTAAGCCTGTGCAATCGCCGAATTGAGTTTATGCGAACCTACCGGGCTGACGCTTTCGTTCTTAAAATATATATGAGCAGGCGTATCCAGTGCTTTTTCAAAGCCATAAGCGCGCACTAACGGCGTCGGTCGCCATATGCGGTACATCTCACGTATCTCGTCAGGGATTTCAATCCATGGATCTGTACGGTTCAACTCCTGCGCAATCAGCGCTTTTGCGAAAACGGGATAGAGATCTTCGGGGTTCAACGGCTGTTTCGTCGCCGGGTTAAGCGGCGGCAACGGTTTGTTTTCCATATCCGCAACAATATTATACCATGCTGTCGGGATGTCTTTCTCTTCAAGTAAAAATTTTTTTGTTAACATAATGCAATTATTTTAATGATGAATTTTTGTGTGACATTCTTATTGATTAACAACCTTCCGCGTCCACCCGGAACTGCCTTTGACAAACAGTATTCCATAGTCCGTATTTAAAGAGAACATTGCCTGTCCTTCCGCCTTATCTTTCACGAGAATAAGGCTTCCGTTCGGCGCATACACATAAACAGTCTCCGCTTTCGCCGTATTCACATACAGGCGATGCTCTTTCACATATGTGATGATCTTTTCGCTTTCGACAAGTACATTGCCTGTTTCATCTTTAAAGACTTTAACCTTCAGCTTCAGCAGTTTTTCTTCAAGGTCTGATCCGTCGCTTAAACGGAAACTGATATCCGCAAACCTGACGTCATACGTCTCCGTACTGTTTTCCAGCGCATTATCATAGATGGTATAATAAATATTCAGCGCCTCCCTTTTATCCTGTGCTGTTCGTAAGCTGCTGCTTGCAGGCGCTGTCTTCGGGCTTATTTCAAACAAATAGATACTGTCGTTCGTGGCGTCGCGTGGTGTAATTTTCAACTCGGAAGCGTCCTTATATGCGTCCGAAAGTTTGGATTTATAGCCGTCACCATCCTTCGTCAATCCGAATCCTTTGGGAAGCTGTAATTCGAAAGAGCCTCTAAAAGTCGCGTCCTCCGGTATTCGCAGAGACATTTTTATCCGTCCGTCGACCTCAACAATATCTGCTTCCACAAAAACGAACTGCTCTTTTACGATAACGACGCAAGAATCTTTTATGCCGCTTTCCGTCGATCCGGCATACGCATAAATAAGTACCGTATCTGCTTTCAGGGCTTTGAACTTATATACCGAATCATTGTCTGTCGGCTGTACCTCAAGGATTCTTTCATCTGCGTCGCTGTCTCTTCTCCACGTTATCGATTTGTCGGTAGCATTAAGCGGTAATACAGTCGCAATGATACTGTCCACATTCTCCTCAAATATATAGAGAGTATCTACATTCAGGCTAATACCTGTCGCCGGGACGTTTCTCACCTTCACGATACATGAATCTTTTTGCAGGCTGCCATCAGTGGCCACCGCATATACGGTCGCCGTACCTTCCCGTAAGGCGCTGACATACGTACCGTCCGGCAGCGAATCTATTTTCAGGATGTCAGGAGCGCTGCTTGTCAGTGTCAGCGTATCATTAGTAACATTCGAGGGATATACGGCAATCTGCAGTTTCACCGAACTGTCGACCCCTATAAAGAGCGTATCCTGCGTCTCCGGATCGTTGTTTTTCGTTATCCTTACGCTATCCGCCAACCGCGGATCTACCGTCACATAACACCATTTACTCTCAACGCCGTTCGCCGTCACCGCATAAATAGTATCGACGCCTGCGGCCAAAGCTTTTATATAACAGAGCGTATCATTTCTCACCGAATCGATCCTTACCAATTGCTCATCCTTATTTATCCATTCTAATGGCAATATAAGCGATTGTGTTGCGGAATCGGGATATATTTTTGCTTTTAACAGAGCTGTCGTATCGTCTTTCAAGTTTATCCTGACAGCCAGCGAACTTAAAACGACACTATCCACGGGAACGATGACCGTAACGAAGCAGGAATCTTTATATGCGCCTTCAAACGTTTGCGCATAAATATACGCTCCTCCCGACTTCTTCGCTCTAATAGCGCATACCGTATCGTTTTTCATCGATTCCACCGATATGATATCTATCGTTGCAGAATCGCTACTTGTCCAGTGAATAGAATCATTTGTCGCATCCGACGGTTTCATTCTTGCTATTAATGTCGTATCGGTGCGTATTTCCAAATCAAGGCTGTCGGTATTCAAGGAAACGCCTGTCACCGGAATGCCGACAACGGACACATAACAGGAATCTTTTGTAGCGCGGTCGACCACAGAAACGGCATATATATACGTTGCACCGATGCCTTTGGCTTTGATATTGCAAACTGTATCGTAACCCGACGATGTTATCTCGACAATTTCATAGTCGGCGCTTGTCCACCTGACGGAATCGTTCGTATGTCCGAAAGGCTCCACGCGTGCTGTTAATGTAGTATCGCTTCCCAGACGCATATATTTTATACTGTCGGAGGAGAGTGTAAAACTTTCTATCGGAAGCGCGTTCACCGTAACGACGCAAGAATCTTTTTTAGCGCCGTCGACCGATGTGACAAAGATAGTAGCAACTCCCAGTTTCAGCGCTTTTATCGCACATATCGAATCGTCCGTAACATTTACGATACTAATCATGGAAGGCTCGCTACTTGTCCATATCATTTCGCCGTTTGTCGGTTCGGACGGGTAAATCTTCGATTTCAAGACAGTGTCTCGTCCCAAAATCATATCCATGCTATCCAGCCTGTCGCCCTCTATATCCTTTATCCTTACGCTATCAACCGGTATTACTACATTAACGACGCAGGTATCCCGGAAGTTACCGTCATTTGTCCTGACAATAATCTTCGCTTGCCCAACGCCTGTTCCCTTAATATTACAAACCGCATCCTCCACAGATACGGTATCCACTACCAATTTATTGGTCGTCATCCACACAACCGATTTATCCGCGGCATTAGAAGGAGAAACAATCGCCGTCAATATCGCTGTACTGTCAACGCCCAACGTTATTGTATCTTTCCCTAACAAAGCAACTCCGGAAACGCCCTGCGCCTGTATACTCATCGCAAAAGACACAGACAACATAAACAAAAGCGTCGTTTTTGTAATCATTTTTTTCATAACTCCTATTTTTTAAATATATAATTCGGAAGAATCCTGTTTTTTTATTTTGCAAATATAACAATAATATAAAGAGAAACTCAAAGAAAAAAACATCCCGTAAACAATATTTTACATAATGTCGCCTATTCAAAGAGAATAATTGTCTTATGGAATATTTTTTAACGTTTTCAATATTTTCACATGATCGGCATATGGAGGGAAAAGAGGCGACGGTTCGTCGCTGAGCGCCCTGTTGAGAATACATTTCTTATGCGAAAATGTTTCAATGCTCCATTTCCCCTGATAAAAGCCATAGCCGCTATTTCCGACGCCTCCAAAGGGGAGGTTCGTATTCAGCATATGCATCAGCGTAGCGTTGATGCACCCGCCGCCATACGATACACTATTGATAATAAGATCTTCCACCTCCTTATCGGTGGTATAGAGATATAAGGCAAGCGGTTTCTCGCGTTCGGCAAGTATGTTTACCACCTCTTCAATATTTTCAAAAGTCAATATCGGCAATACGGGTCCGAACACTTCTTCCTGCATTATTTTGTCGTCCCATGTGACACCGTCGATAATCGTCGGCGACACGAAATATTGACTATCGTCCGTTTCTCCTCCAAAGACGATTCGGTCATCTTCCAGAAAATCCCGTAACCGTTCAAAGTGTCTGTTATTGATGATCCGTCCGAAATCCGGATTTTTTTTAATATCCTCTCCGTAAAACGTTTTAATCTGATTTTTAAGTGCATCGACGAGCCTCTCTTTCACGTCTTTATGTACCCATATATAATCGGGCGCGACGCACGTTTGTCCGGCATTGATAAACTTACCCCAGCATATTGAAGGCACCGACCGTTCCACGTCTGCCGATTTATCGACGATGCAGGGGCTTTTCCCTCCGAGTTCGAGCGCTGTCGGCGTCAGATGTCCGGCGGCAGCCTGCGCAACGATCCGTCCTACATTTGCATTTCCGGTATAAAGGATAAAGTCAAAACGTTCTTTCAGCAATTCCGTTGCGACGTCCTCCCCTCCTTCTATGGCGAGGCAATATTCCGCATCAAAAGCGGTATTTATAATATCCGCCAGCACCTTCGATGTCGTCGGTGCAACTTCCGACGGCTTAACGACACAACAGTTCCCGGCAGCCAGCGCGCCTACCAAAGGTTTGAAACAAAGGACAAACGGATAATTCCATGTGTTAAGAATCAATACGGATCCATATGGTTCGTAATATATTTTACTTTCCGCCTGTCCGAACAACGGTGAAGTATCGACGTCGACAGGCCTTGTCCATGCCTCCAAATTTTCGACGGCGCAATTTATCTCATCCACCATCGCCGTCACTTCCGTAGCAAACGCTTCAAACTCGCATTTCCTCAAGTCATGATAAAGAGAGGCTTCTATGTCGCGGTGTTTTTCGATAACGACCCGGCAAAGATTTTTCAATTGTTCGATCCGAAATTCAATATTTCGCGTTTTACCGGCAGCAAAAAATCTCCTCTGCCGCTCAATTAGTTGTTGATAATCAGACATTTTATTCTCTTATAAAGTTTATATCAGGCGTAAAGATATATCTTTTCTATGAAAAAATGTTCATAAATCCTTTTTATTTCTCCCGTATTAAACCTTTTCGGGCTTCATCCGTCTTATTCATTCAACTTACAACTATATAAATTTATTAATCGTATACAACATGACAAAACCGGCAAAATGGATTTTGACAAGTATTATACTGTTATTCATAACAGGGATAATCGTATATCCGCGTATTAAAAAACAGGTAGCGTTAAAAGAAGAGGTCGCCGTATCAAGGCCTGCTTCGCCGCAGGGCAGACTGCCGTTAAGCGTCAATGCCGCAGTAATGAAGAAACAATCGCTTTCGGATAAAACTATCAGCACAGGAACTACGATTCCCGACGAAGAGGTGGATCTGTCATTCGAATCGTCAGGTAAAATCGTCAGTATCCATTTCACCGAGGGCACGCACGTGAAAAAAGGAGATCTGCTGGCTAAAATCAACGACAAGCCATTACAGGCGGAACTGAAAAAATTAGAAGCTCAGATTCCTTTAGCCAAAGAACGCGTATTCCGTCAGGGTACCTTGCTGAAGAAAGATGCCGTCAGCCAGGAGGCATACGAACAGGTGACGACGGAATTAGAAAAACTGATGGCCGACATTGAACTCGTAAAAGCCAAAATCCTTCAGACCGAATTGCTGGCTCCGTTTGACGGGATCATAGGGTTACGCCTTGTCAGCGAAGGCGCTTATGTTACCCCGTCGACCGTTGTTGCCAATCTAACGAAGATAAGCCCTTTAAAAATAGAATTTTCCATTTCCGAAAGTTATGCCTCGGATGTTTCTGACGGTACCATTATTTCATTTTATATGGAAAGTTCCGACAAAATGATGCAAAAATACGATGCTAAGGTTTATGCCGTAGAAAGTAAAGTCGCATTGGAGACGCGCACGCTGAAAGTACGCGCGCTATACCATAACGCAAACGAAGCGATTTTGCCCGGTCGATACCTGTCGGTCGAGATCGTCCGGCGCGAGATCAAAGACGCATTAGCCGTTCCAAGCGAAGCAATTATACCTGAGATGGGGAAAAATATCGTTTACATATATAAAAACGGCGAAGCAAAATCGGCGGAAATCATCACCGGACTTCGCACCGAAAGCCATGTGCAGGCTCTTGAAGGAATTCAAGCCGGCGATACCGTCATTACTACGGGAGTAATGCAGTTGCGTACGGGCATGAAAATCATTATTGATAACCTGAAAGAATAATATTATGGCAAATATTTCCGAATTAAGCATTAAACGTCCGGTCTTAGCGACCGTAATGGAGCTTGTCATCCTGTTATTCGGCATGATCGGCTACATGTCGCTCGGTGTACGCGAATATCCGAGCGTCGACCGGCCTATTATTTCGGTAAACACTTCTTATCCGGGAGCTAACGCCGAAGTAATCATGAATCAGATTACAGAGCCGTTAGAGCAAAATATCAACGGTATTCCCGGCATACGTTCGCTCAGTAGCGTCAGCAGTCAGGGCAACAGCCGTATCACCATTGAGTTTGAGCTTTCGGTAGACCTTGAGACGGCGGCGAATGACGTACGCGACAAAGTATCGCGCGCACAACGTTATCTTCCGCGCGACTGCGACCCTCCTACCGTGTCAAAAGCCGATGCCGATGCTACGCCGATCATGCAAATAGGTATCCGTAGCAGTCGCCGCTCGTTGATGGAACTGACGGAGATTGCCGAGCTAACCGTGAAAGAGCGCTTACAGACTATCCAGAACGTCAGCGGCGTAGATATATGGGGGCAGAAACGTTATTCCATGCGCCTGTGGCTCGACCCTGTGAAGATGGCCGGCTATGGCGTCACGCCTATCGACATAAAAAATGCCGTCGACGCCGAGAATGTGGAGCTGCCGTCGGGAAGTATCGAAGGAAATACTGTCGAATTGTCGATACGTACGATGGGCTTGATGCATACGGCAAAAGAATTTAATGATCTTATTATCAAAGAAAACAACAATAACATCGTCCGTTTTAAAGATGTAGGTCGTGCGGAACTATCTCCCGAAGATATAAAAAGCATCATGAAGCGTAACGGCGAACCGATGGTAATGAACGTTATCATACCGCAACCCGGAGCGAATCATATAGAAATAGCAAATGAAGCGTATCTGCGTATAGAGCAACTGAAAAAAGACCTTCCCGAAGATGTGACGATAGAGATGATTTATGATAATACACAGTTCATCCGCGCATCTATCAACGAAGTAGAAGAGACCATTTATATAGCGTTCCTGCTCGTCGTTATCGTGATATTCCTTTTCCTTCGCGACTGGCGTGTTACGCTTATCCCGGTCGTCGT
Source organism: Tannerella sp. (assembly GCA_031258835.1). GTDB lineage: Bacteria > Bacteroidota > Bacteroidia > Bacteroidales > Tannerellaceae > Tannerella. Next base: position 7,546 of record JAIRMH010000101.1, on the reverse strand, counting down.
CATCCCCGTATCGTTAGTAGGCGCATTTTTCGTCATGTATATTGCGGGATTCTCTATAAACGTACTGACGATGTTAGCGATTGTGCTATCTGTCGGATTAGTTGTCGACGATGCGATCGTCGTCACGGAGAACATCTATGTGCGTATCGAACAGGGCATGACGCCCAAAAAGGCCGGGATAGAAGGCTCGAAAGAGATTTTCTTTGCCGTCATATCTACCACCATCACCCTCATCGCCGTATTTATCCCTATTGTGTTCATGGAAGGCATGACGGGACGTTTATTCAAGGAGTTCAGCATTGTCATTGCAGGGTCTGTCGCCATTTCGTCGTTTGTAGCCCTTACTTTCACACCGATGTTATCGACTAAACTGTTAAAACGTCGCGAGAAGAAAAATTGGTTATACCGGAAGACAGAACCTTTTTTTGAAGGATTAAATAATATTTATTCGCGGTCGCTGAACGCCTTCCTCGAAAGGAAATGGATCTCCATACCGATTGTCCTCGTCCTGTTCGGAGCGATTTTTTATTTCTGGAGGCAGATCCCATCGGAGCTTTCACCTCTGGAAGACCGTTCGCAGATAACGATAAACATCCGGGGGCCGGAGGGTGCAACCTATGAGTTTGTACGCGATTTCTCGGACAAAATAGAACAGATTGCCGATTCCGTAGCTTATGAAAGAAAAGTAATCAGCACGCGCGCATGGGGTTCCATGGGATTCATTTCCGTGATATTACCGGATATACGCGACCGCGAACGTTCCCAGATGGAAATAAGCGAACGCCTTTCCGCCGAAGTCCGTAAAGAAACGACGGCAAGAGGTTTCGTACAACAACAATCCACATTTGGCGACAGACGCGGAGGCATGCCTATTCAATATGTTCTGCAGGCTCCCAATATTCAGAAGTTAGAGGAGTTCCTGCCGGAGTTTATGTTTAAGGTAAACGAAAGCCCCGTATTCCAGATGGCGGATGTAAACCTGAAATTTACAAAGCCTGAAATGCGTATCGAAATTAACCGCGATAAGGCGTCGCTACTTGGAGTAAGCACCCGGAATATTGCACAAACATTGCAATATGCACTAAGCGGCCAGCGTATGGGTTATTTCTACATGAACGGCAAGCAATATCAGATATTGGGAGAAATAAACCGCCAGCAACGGAATACGCCGCTCAACCTGAAATCGATATATGTCAGAAGCGACAACGGTGCAATGATTCAGCTTGACAACTTAGTGAATCTGGTGGAGAACGTAGCCCCTCCACAGCTATACCGTTATAACCGCTTCATTGCCGCCACCGTTTCCAGCGGTCTGAACACTGGGTACACACTTGGCGAAGGATTGGAGGAGATGGATAAAATCGCCCGTGAGGTGCTGGACGACAGTTTCCGTACAGCCCTGTCGGGCGAATCGAAAGAGTTCCGTGAAAGTGCTGACAGTCTTATGTTTGCATTAGTGCTGGCGCTAATCATGATTTATCTTGTCCTGGCAGCCCAATTCGAAAGTTTTAAAGATCCGCTGATCGTGATGTTCACCGTTCCGTTAGCCGTTGCCGGTGCATTATGGTTTATGAGCAACGGGAATATCACAATGAATATTTTCAGCCAGATAGGTATTATCATGCTGATAGGGTTAGTAGCGAAGAATGGCATTCTCATTGTAGAATTTGCCAATCAGAGGCAGAATGCGGGGATAGACAAGGCTCAAGCTATACGAACCGCCTCCGTTCAGCGCCTCCGTCCGATTCTGATGACGAGCGCCTCTACCATCCTCGGATTATTACCGTTGATGTTTGCTTCGGCAGAAGGCGCCAACGGACGTATCGCAATGGGAACGGCCGTCGTCGGTGGAATGTTGGTATCTACATTCCTGACGCTTTATATCGTACCGGCTATGTATAGTTTTATTGCAACAAATATACAAAACAAAAAAGAAAACAAATGAAACGATTTCTGTTAACGATCATAGTTTCCGTTTTTTCCTGCGCAACGATCACCCTGTACGCACAAGAAATATATACGTTGGATAAATGTATCGGGATCGGCCTCGAACGTAATTATGCCATAAGAATTATTCGAAATGAAGAGCAAGTTTCATCAAATAACGCAACTTCAGGAAACGCCGGCTATCTGCCTTCGGTCGATTTGAGCGGAGGTCTCAGCGGCACCCGTTACAATTACGATTACGATTATTCCGACGGGACGTCCGAAAAGGCGAACGCCTCAAATGCCGAAACGGTAACTGCGGGGATAAATCTTAACTGGACTGTCTTCGACGGATTCGGCATTCAGGCCGAATATGAGAAGTTGAAAGAATTGAAAAAGATGGGAGCGCTAAATACACGGATCGCCATTGAAGATCTAGTAGCAAACATTGCTGCGGAATATTATAACCTTATCCGTCAGCGAATCCGGCTCAGCAACCTTCGCTCGGCGGTACGCCTTTCCAAAGAGCGTCTTCGTATCGTCGAAGAACGCTATATCATAGGCTCCATGTCGCGCCTCGACCTGCAACAGGCGAAGGTCGACTTCAATGCCGACAGCTCCCGGCTGCTGACACAATTCGAAGCGGTAAATGCCTCCCGGATAAAATTAAATGAACTGATGGGCGTCGATTCCATTGACCGACATCTGGACGTCCGCGACACCGTCCCCCTTCATTCACTGCTCGACGAAAAAGACTTATGGGAGAAAACGCTTACAAACAATGCCTCGTTGCTGGCTTCTTATAAAAACAAAACACTATCGGAATTAGATTATAAAAAGGCGCGTAGCCGCAATTTCCCGTATTTACGGCTAAATGCAGGATACGGATACACAGACAACCGTTATGAAACCGGTAATATAGAACTGCAAAAACGATTAGGGCCGAACTATGGCATTACCGTAGGATTCACTCTTTTCGACGGGATGAACCGTCGACGCGAACAACAAAACGCACGTATCCAGATTAAAACCAGGGAGCTTCATATTCAGGAACTGGAGCTCGGATTAAAAGCCGACCTCTCGAACCTGTGGATGGCCTATCGGAATAATCTGGAGCTATGGGAACTGGAAAAGGAAAATCTTGTCGCAGCGCAAGAAAATTATGCAATCGCCATAGAGCGTTATAAGCTGGGGGATTTGTCGGGAATAGAGTTGCGCGAAGCGCAAAACAACCTGTTCGAGGCCGAAGAACGCCGGTCGATTGCCGAATATAACACAAAACTGTGCGAGATATCCCTTTTACAGTTAAGCGGACAAATCCTTGTTTATCTACACCCGGAAGAGATGAATTAACAACTGACTTGCCGTTAACGATCTCCGGAATTTCCATTATTACTGCGTGCGATATGATTTTGCAAGAGTATTTTTCGGAATTGGCCTACTCTTTTTTTTCATTTATGGGACAGGTTCTTGACAGGTTAGCCGAATGGGAAGAATATAAAATTTACTGCAAAATAAAATTGATTGCGAAAAAAATTGCATATAAAAAAAGAATTCTTTAGCTTTGCCTCCAAATTATAAAATAGAGCGAGCGCCATGCGGAAAGTCAAAAAATATACAAGAGAAAATCTTTTACGCATTTTCATAGAAATGTTTAAGCGTTGTGCGTGTGTGCTTTCAGTAACAAGGATCTGTCCGAACCAAGAAATCATTTCAAGCGCATACAACGGTGTGGTATTATTGCAAACGAAGGAAAGACCTCCATATTTTCTTAATACCCTCTTTCAATTAGGCAAAAACAACCTTGACAGGTTCGGACACTTATCGGTTGCTTCCAACACCGACAAGTGTCCTGATGCAAATCTTGTTTTGCACATTTAAATGGAAGCCGTCCGGAGCGTTTCCGGTGAGAATTAAGCCAGTTTTTTTAAACCGTAAAGTCCGAATGATAATAATGTATTTTTGTGAATTTAGAATTTCGGGTACGATTTCCCTCAGATGATATTTGTCGGACTTCGCACCAGTCGAAAAATTAGACTAGTTGAAATTGAATTTTTGAAGTTATAATTTAAAGAATTTACAGTATTATGAAGAATAAAATAATATATAGTTTTGCCGTTTTAGTAATTGCAACATTGACTGTGTGGAACATACATCTCAACTCATCCTCGTCAAAAAGTGAGTTATCAGACTTAAATCTATCCAACGTGGAAGCGTTGGCTCAAGGTGAATATCCAACGCTTACTTGTCTTAGTTATTGTTTATGGGATCCTTATTATAATTGTCATGTTTATTTATACAATAACTTCGGCATGCTGATAGACTATTTTACTTGTACAGGATATAGCGGAAGGAGCTAGTCCATTGTTGTATGACGGCTCTATGACGACGAGTCGTCATACAACTTTTTTAAATGAATTAAACACCATCACGAATGAATAGAATTATATTAATCCTGTTAATATCGTCCCTTACCGGTTATGCACAAGATAAAAAGGTTGTTGTGACAACTACCAGGAGAGGGGAAGAGCCTTTGTTGAAGGCACCTTCAACAAATCAAACGTCCAATAAAATTCATTTGAAAGATTCCGTCGGCAAAAAAGATTTTGACGTTCATTTTTTTATGGAAAAATTTGATGGCAAAACAACTTCGGTAAAAGATTTGGATATTTTCGATTCACACAATTCCGGTTTTGTTTGTGAATTGTTGACGGAGATCAAGGACAACGGAAATGTTTTAGTCACGTTTTATATTCCGAGTTATGTACATAACTTTGAAATGACGCCTCGTCCCGATTATCACTTTAAGCGGAAATATTTTAAGAATCTGACGTTGTCGAAAAATGTTCCGGCTTTATTCATTTATGAAGAAAAAAAAGGAGAAGATACATTTGAAAAAACAGTTGACCATGCGTCTTTTGAGCAGATTGAGAACATGACGGAACTGAAAAGGATCTTGAAACAGGAGAGACGCCCTTATTATATTATTTATTATGACGCAATTATAAAATAATTACATCAGTAAAAATGAGAAAAGTAATCCTCTTAACAAACCTCGTATTCCTGTTATACTCTTGCAATAAACCAGAATACAGCAACAGTAAAACGTTTTCGGACAAAGATCTGCCAGAAGAAATCCAATTGACGGCAGAAACAGTCGAATTAACCGATATTTATAAACCCATTAATTTATATATAAGGGACAGCATACTGTTTACCGTCAACTCAGGTCAGGAATTTTTCTTAACTGCCTATCATATGAAAAATAAAGAAAAGATAGGAGATTACCTTCCTTTTGGAAATGGGCCGGATGAATATTTATTTTTGAGAACTTTGCAATTTGAAGATTCCATATTGTGGGCATTTGATACGGCAAAAAAAAGAGCGCTTCAGTACCATTTTTCCCGCCTGATTTATTACAATGAACAAACGCCATCAAAAATAATAAATTTAAAGGATTTGTTTGACAGGGGTTTAGTGATCAACGGCAAACTGTATGCAAACAGTGTTGAACATCCCGACGCGCGATTTTCGGTTTATGATGAAAATGGCGAATGGATCAGGAATATAGGAGAAATACCGGCTATTGACCCAAGTATTTCCATCCATGAAAAAAGAGAATCTTATGTGTGTAACATGTCATTAAATCCAGATGACCATTCGATATTTGTCGCATACATGCCTACCGACTTGATAGAAATTTATGATTCCGAAGGCCATTTGAAAGCCAGAAGCCATGGCCCCGACCGCTTTTTCCCTGTACGAGAGGAAGTCAAAGACGGAAATACATTGAGAGTGCGTTCCATTCCAAACAAAACAAGAGACGGTTATTTTGCGCCGGTTACCTTCGAAGACGAAATATGGAGCATCTATTCGGGAAAGTATTTTGATCCTCAGGCGAATCATTCATTTCTGAACAACCGGATCATCGTTTTCGACTGGAAAGGAAATCCTGTAAGGCAATATATTACCGATATTCCATTCTTCGCTTTAGCCGTTGACAGAACGGAACAATATATATATGCCATCGCTATAAATCCCGAATTTTCCATTATAAGGTTCAACTATGGCAGCGTCGGAGAAGGCGGGTAACATCGCAAAATCACTCCACACAAAACGCAAACAGCTCACAAAATCAAAGCAACTCGCCGAATCAAAGCAGCTCACAAAATCAAAGCAGGTCGCCGGAAATTCCAGCGACCTGCTTTTTTTGGGGGAGGTTATCTTCAGTGATTTGCCTGGGATTCGAACCCAGGACCCCATCCTTAAAAGGGATGTGCTCTACCTGCTGAGCTAGCAAATCGATCGGGTCATCTTTTTAGAAATGCGGGTGCAAAGGTAATACTTTTTTTTATATCTGCAATTTTTTCTCCGTAATTTTATTCATTTTATTTCCCATCGTAAAAAAAATTACCGCTCTATTAGAACATCCAGACCTTTTTTGTTATGTTTCTTCTATAACTTTTACAGAACATATTTTTATTCGTATGTGTGTAATTGAAAATTTTCATGTACTTTTGCGAAGAATATATTTTTTTCATCACCTGTTCATATGAGACGAATCCTCGCAGTAATTTTTTTGGGGTGGGCTACGTATCTGACGGCAACGGATAACCTGCGCATACCGGACTTACGCACGTTAAGTATCGGCGGAGGGGGCGTAACGGAAACGCCGCTTTATAACCCTGCCCTTCTTGCCATCCGGGAACAAAGTAAACTATATGCGAACTATTACAACAGATATTCCGTCAGCGAACTGGCGACCGTAAGCGGCGGCTTTTATTATACGAACGACATTCTGCCGACCGGCGCCGAAATCACATCATTCGGTTATGACCAATATCGCGAAAGCCTCTTCAGATTGTCCGTCGGCAAACGAATCGCCCGTAAATGGTCGCTCGGAATAGCTATCCAATATGCTTTACTGCAGTCGGAACTCCACGAAGAAACGTCCGGCAGAATATCTTCGGACATCGGAATCACTTACCGGCCTGTTGAAAACGTGTTGACGGGATTGTCGATATTACATTTCCCCTCTATCCGGACAGGAGACAAAAATATTGACAATAAGCATATTGCATCCTATTCCGTACAATTAGGCTTCAACTGGGAAATTATGAACATGGTGTTAATAACCGGCAGTCTTGAGAATAGTGCGGAAGATGCAATCACCGGTTCATTTGGTATGGAATATATGCCCTTCGACGATTTCAAATTACGAACAGGGATAAGGACGTCCCCCCTAAGGCCATCCTTAGGCGCAGGATTCCGTATCGCAAACATCAACGCCGATATAGGCATGATTTACCATGCCATACTCGGCGTAAGCATGGGCGTCGGCCTTTCTTTTTCGTTTTGAAATCCTATCCTTCCGCCCGCCCCTATCCTGTCGATACGCCGGTTGCTTTTCGATGTTGCAAACAGGTTGCGGCAAAAAATTAATCTGCACAGAAAGAAAAAATGCTCTCCGTTTGGCGGTGAAAAATAAAACATATATCTTTGGAATCTGATTTATAAACGAATAAAACAAGAAGCGTATGGCTCATTATTTAGACCCGAAAAACGATTTCATATTCAAGCGTATATTCGGTGAACATCCGGATCTGCTCATCAGTTTTCT
>JAIRMH010000078.1 GCA_031258835.1 Tannerella sp. | reverse complement strand
CTGCTGATAGCCGGTAGCGGCAATTATGATACATACCTGCAGGAAGCAAAAGAGATTTGCACAAAAATAACATTCACCGGACTGTTGGAAAAGAAAGACTTGAACGAGATCTATCAAATAGCGGATGTTGGCGTAGTCCCATCGCTGTTTGAGCCGTTCGGCTATGTGGCGGTTGAAATGATGATGCACAAATTGCCTGTTGTAGCTACGGCGACATCCGGGTTGAACGAAGTGGTGGACGAAACATGCGGATTAAAAGCGCCCATCACGGCGCTGCTCGACAGCGTGGAAATAGACACCTCCATTTTAGCGCAGAAGATCGTGTATCTGCTGCAAAATCAGGCTGAAGCAAAACAGTTGGGGCAAAACGGGCGGAGAAGGTATCTTTGCAACTATTCATCGGAAGTATTTCGCCGCAATATGTTACAAACGTATAAATCAGTATGTCGGTATGACGCAGACGGCAAGATAAAAACACTCATTGTAACAGGACAGAACAGCCATAAATGGGAAGTCAGCCATGTGGCGTTAAAGCGGATTCTTGAGAATTCAGGACTTTTTGCGGTCGATATCGCCGTATCGCCGAAAGCCGGAGACGTTATGTTCAATTTTAAACCTGATTTTGCCTCTTATCAATTAATTGTGCTTGATTATAACGGCGATAGATGGCCGGAAGAAACAGAAAAATCTTTTTTAAATTTTGTTGAAAAAGGAGGAGGGGTTGTAATCTGTCATGCTGCGGATAATGCTTTCAGACATTGGAAGGAGTATAATCAAATAATAGGTTTCGGAGGGTGGGAAAACCGTGATGAAACGGATGGCCCTTATATTTACATGAGAGAAGGCCGGCTTGTGTATGATAACGATTCTCCCGGACGCGGCGGTTCACATGGATCACAACATACGTTCGCGCTTCATTGCGGCAATCCGGATCATCCAGTAACAAAGGGCTTACCGGCTGTGTGGCTTCATGCGCAAGATGAATTATACGATCGTATGCGCGGGCCCGGTATTGTTAAAGATGTTTTGTTTCGGGCTTATTCCGATCCGGAGACTGGAGGCTCCGGTCGTGAAGAAATTGCGATGTTTACGGTTGATTACGGAAACGCACGTATTTTTCACACGACATTAGGCCACGTCGGAGATACGTTAGACAACAATATCGCAATGCAGTGCGCCGGATATCAGGTCACGTTGCTTCGCGGCGCCGAATGGGCGGCAACGGGAAAAGTGACACAGCAAGCGCCGGACGATTTCCCGACGGCGACAGCCGTTTCTTTGCGTAAAAATTATAAGTAGTTGGCGGCGACATGCGGAAGAACAATGCAGACAGAAAAATGACGAATGTTACGGAATAAGAATGTCATTATCAAGGATAGCCATGACAAACATTTCAAAAAGAAACATCATCCAACAAAACGCAACGGCATTTACCGTCGCTCCAGGTTCAATTTTAGGTAAAAGCCATGGATACACGGCGCCATCAGACAAGTTGAATATTGCTGTCGTCGGTATTGGCAGTATGGGCATTACTAACATTAAGGCAGTTTATGATACGGAAAATATCGTTGCACTCTGTGATGTGGACTGGAAGTATTCAAAACCGGTATTAAACTGTTTTCATCGGGCAAAGAAATACAAGGATTTTCGCAAGATGTACGATGAGATGAATAAGGATATTGACGCTGTTATAGTTGCAACCCCCGACCATACTCATGCTATTATTGCAGCTACTGCAATGACGTTAGGTAAACATGTATATGTTCAAAAGCCGTTAACTCACTCGGTTTACGAATCAAGGTTACTCGCCGGGCTGGCCGCTGAATACAATGTTGCTACGCAAATGGGAAATCAGGGATCTTCCGACGAAGGCGTTGATCTGATATGTGAATGGATTTGGCACGGCGAAATAGGCGAAGTAAAAAAGGTTGAAGTAGCAACCAACCGCCCTATGTGGCCGCAAGGATTGGAAACTCCTTCCAAAACACACAAGATCCCTTCTGCGCTGGATTGGGATTTATTTATCGGACCTGCAAAAATGCGGCCTTACAACTCCATTTATCATCCATGGAACTGGCGTGGTTGGTGGGATTACGGAACAGGCGTCATGGGCGATATGGGTTGCCATATCCTGCATCCCGCATTCAAGGCGCTCAAGTTAGGCGATCCTGTTTCGGTAGAAGCATCCTCCTCGCCATTGCTTATCGACAGCGCGCCACAGTCGGAATATGTAAAATTCGTTTATCCGGCTCGCGAAAATATGTCGAAAGTAGATTTCCCGGAAGTAGAAGTCCATTGGTATGACGGCGGTTTTATGCCCGCGCGTCCGGCAGGATTTCCACAGGGACGTCCGTTGATGGGCATAGGCGGCGGATTGACAATTTTCCATGGAACGAAAGATACGCTGCTTTGCGGGTGTTACGGAATCCGGCCATGGTTGCTCTCTGGACGTACGCCAAATGTTCCCAAGACTATCCGTCGCGTGGACAATGCGATGAATGGCGGTCACGAACAGGACTGGGTACGCGCATGCAAGGAAAGTGCGGGAAGTCGCGTAAAAACCAAGTCTGACTTTTCGGAAGCAGGTCTATTAAGCGAAATGGTACTGATGGGCGTATTAGCCGTTCGCCTGCAATCATTGAATAAAATATTGGAATGGGATGGCGCTAACATGCAATTTACCAATATTGGCGACGGTGAAAAAATAAAGTTTATGCTATCGGAAGGTTTTATAATCAAGGAAGGGCATCCATCGTTTAACGCCAAGATGTCGGATCCGGTGAATGCCAAAGAATTTGCAAATGAATTGATTAAGCATCCTTATCGTGAAGGATGGAATCTTCCGGCGATGCCGTAAGTAAATTAGGTTTCGATTTTCAGTAGCGTCTCAAATTTGCCGGAAGGAATATTATACCTAAGTTGATTTCCACCGGGGAACTTTGTGCACGTCAAGGCCACAACATCTGTTCATAAACTTTACGTACGTGAGAGTGCGGCAGTAAGCGAAACAGGAGTGACCTTGATTTTTATTTTACGCGCTTGAAAAACTCAATTTTTTCATGTACTTTTGTCATATAAAACAATAAAAATAAAGCGTCAATGAAAAAAGTAAATGCTATTTTTGTAATGAGCCTGTTCATAATAGCAGGATGCGGGGGGTGCAAACCATCCGGTACGCATAGCGACGATTTCATTACAGTCGATGTTACGGCAAGCTACCCGAAGAAGGAATTGATTCTTCAGGACTTTATGGATGTGGAATATATTCCATTAGAAACTACGGATGAATTTGTTTGTCATATTATAGATCTGGCAATTGGAAAAGAAACTATATTAGTAGTAAATCGTGGAAATGAAGGAGATATTTTTGTCTTTGACAGAAAAGGGAAAGGTATAAAAAAGATAAACCGGAAGGGGCAAGGCGGCGAGGAGTATAGCAATGTTTCAGGAATTGTTCTGGATGAAGATAATGGTGAAATGTTTGTCAGTGACTATGGAAAAATATTAGTGTATGATCTGGACGGGAATTTTAAGCGAAGTTTTAGTCACAAAGAGGGTACCTTATATATAAAAATATACAATTTCGACCGGGGAAAATTAATTTGCTACGATGGCCGTTATAGTAATAGTGGGACAGCAAACAGTCAGTCATTTATGATTATCTCTAAACAAGATGGAAGTATTACTGAAGAAATTCAAATTCCATTTGAAAAGAAGATACTGAGAGTTGTGTTATTAAGAGATGAAGCGAATAAAATGACTTATTCCGCACAACTTCCCAACCATCATCCCATCGTTCCGTTCTTTAACAGTTGGATATTGGTAGAACCTTCGTCCGATACCCTGTACAGTTATTCGCCCGACCACGCGATGAGGCCGTTTATCGCAAGGACGCCATTCGTCCGATCCATGGATCCGGAGGTAATTCTTCTTCCGGGTATTCTTACCGACCGTTATTATTTTCTGGAAACGGTAAAAAAGGTATTTGACTTTGGCACAAATGAAGGATTTCCAAGTACTGATCTGATGTACGACAGTCAGGAAAATGCCCTGTTCAAATATACGGTGTACAATGACGATTATACCGACAAAAGACCCTTATTTATGATGTCTGAGCCTGTAAATGATGAAATAGCGACTTGGCAACGCATAAATGCCGATAATCTTGTTAACGCTTACGAAAAAGGGTTACTGAAAGGCCGATTGAAAGAAATTGCCGCAGAACTGGATGAAGATTCCAATCAAGTGATTATGTTGATAAAGCATAAGAGATAAATATTAGTGGTTAGTGGTTAGTGGTTAGTGGTTAGTGGTTAATGGTTAGTGGTTAATCGAACAGAAATAGAACTGCATTTGCAGCAAATAGCGGATATGCTTTTGCTTAACGCTTTGACGGAATGTCCGGGTTTGGTGCAGCCAGTCCTTAATAAATCACAGTTCATACTTAATCACCTATGCCGGATTTTCGTTGCCTGCCTTGTCGTCTGATTTTTTACATCACTTGTTCTGCAACGGACGCATGATGAATGTAAATTCATAATCGCCGTAAGGAATCCGGTATTTTTCCAGCGGAAGGGCGCCCCAAGTATTGATACATCCTAAGCCCATCTGCACTTTGTCGATACAGATGTTTGTGAAACCGGCCTTTTCGACTTCCGGCGAATGGCGCTGATCTTTTTCTTCGCCGTCGTCGAGGGATTCTATCGTATAGTTTAGCGCCGAGGCGGAAAATGGAACTTCACTTACAAATTCAAGTCCGTCGCCATCGATCGTGGTCTGACGCCACCAGCGGATATCGGTTTTCGTTCCTGTTTCCTGCGGGCGTATATACGGGTAAAACTGTTCGTTGACGGTCTGACTGTATTTGCCGATAAAGGTGGAGTTGTTACGGTCGATGTAATTTTCTATGGGACCGCGTCCGTAGTATTGTATTCTGTCATAGGCCTCCGGCATTTGCAGTTGCATGCCGAAGCGGAACATGTCGGATATTTTTTTCGATTTGTCGGACGTCAATTTTTGTTTTACTTTAATCGCTCCGTTATGATTGATTACGTATGTAAGCGATAGCGTAGCCGACACTTCTTTCATTTCATATTGGGCGGTTATCTCAACCGTTCCGTCCGTCGTTTTATTTTCAAGCGATGTTAGTTTTAACTCGGGGTTCCGCCATGCCTTGTATTTTTTCTGAAGGCTTGCGCCCATATCGTTATCCGTCGGTGCGCGCCAGAAATTAGGCGTCAGCGCTTCCCCGTCGTTAATGAATACGTTTCCGCCGGCCTCGTATCCGCACAGGAATCCTGTTCTTTTGGAAAATTCGACGGTCATGTTCACATTCATAACGATGAGGTAGTGTCGGTCATTATCTTTTACGGTGATCTGCTCTTCCGGGCAATTGACGCAGAGGGGACGGTTTGCGATTTCGGGTTTCGGGGCAACGTAAGGTTGTATCTCGATCTGATTCCGCGCAACCGTATATCCTGCCGGGAGCAGGGTCTCGGCTTTTTTCAGTTTGAAATATACGTTCAGCAGTGTCTCTTTTTCTTTGGGAATCCCTGACAAATCATAATTCAGTTTTATTTTTCCGGTCTGTTGCGGGGCAACATCGAGGCGTTCCACCGTTCCCGTCTGCACGGGTTCACCGTCTGCCAGGAGCGTCCATTCGACATAGTATGCGGAAAGATGTCGGAAGAAGTTTTCATTAAAAACGTTTATTTCGCCTTTACGGAGATCTGCCGGCGTCGCCCAGATGGACTGGTAGAAATAAGCGACTTCGTCCATGTGCGGATTCGGTACACGGTCGGGGCTTATCAGACCGTTGTCGCAAAAGTTGAAGTCGGAAGCGTCGTAGCGGTTGAAGTCGCCTCCATATCCGTAGATATCCACGCCATTTTTATTTTTCCAACGGATGGACTGGTCGACAAAATCCCAGATGAAGCCACCCTGGGCTTTGGGATAATTGCGTATCAGTTCCCAATACTCTTTGAATCCGCCCTGCGAATTGCCCATGGCATGTGCATATTCGCACTGTATCAGCGGTTTTGCGGCATTGCTCAGCGCATATTTTTTACTTCCTTCATAATCGAGGTACATCGGGCAATAGATGTCGGTATATTCGTTTCCGTGCGCCTGTTCGTATTGCACAGGACGGCTTTTGTCTTCCGCCTTTATCCATTTGTAGCAGGTTTCGAAGTTAGGCCCGTAACCGGCTTCGTTACCCAGCGACCAGGTAATAACGGAGGGATGATTGTAGCTGCGTTGGACATTGCGCTGATTCCGTTCCAGGTGCGCTATGGCATAAAGCGGATTTTTTGCCAGCGTACGCTCCCCATACCCCATGCCGTGTGATTCTACGTTCGCTTCGGCGACGACATAGATGCCGTATTCATCGCAAAGTTCGTACCACTGGTTGTTATCCGGATAATGGCATGTGCGCACGGCATTAATGTTTTTTTCTTTCATTATTTTTATGTCCTGAAGCATCCTTTCGCGGGAGATGTAATATCCTGTTTTTGGATCCATTTCATGACGGTTTACGCCTTTAATGAGGATCGGTTGTCCGTTCACCAGCAATTGACTGTTTTTTATTTCTATTTTGCGGAACCCTGTTTTTACGGGTATTACTTCGAGCGTTTTGCCGCCGTCTTTCAGCGTTGCCGTCAGCGTGTATAAATTCGGAGTTTCGGCCGTCCATTTTGCCGGATCGGATACGTTAAATGTCGTGGTTATTTTACCGTTGCCTTTGATCGTCTGTGCGGCGACATTCGTACCCGTAGCGTCCGTCAGGTCTAACTGTACGATTCCCTGCGACGAGAGAGTTGTTTCGACGGTAAGCGTTCCGTCTTTGTATTGGGCGTCAAGGTCGGGCGTTATGCGCAGGTCTTTGATATATTTTGAATTACGGGCATACAGGTAACAATCGCGTCCCACGCCTGAGAAACGGAAAAAGTCCTGGTCTTCGAGATATGTCCCGTCACACCAGCGGAATATCTGGAATGTAATCAGGTTTTTCCCCGGTTTTATATACTTGGTGATATTAAACTCCGCTTCGAGTTTGCTGTCTTCGCTGTATCCGGCGAATTGCCCGTTTATCCACAGGTAAATATTGGAAGTTACGGAGCCGAAATGCGCGAAAATCTGTTTCCCGTTCCAGTTAGCCGGTATGGTGATTTCGCGGCGATAGGAGCCGACATGATTGTTTTCTACCGGCATTTCGGGTGGATTACTTTTAAACTGGCTGTTCCAGGCAAACCCGCTGTTTACGTAAAGAGGGTCGCCGTATCCGTTCAGTTCCCACAGCCCGGGAACGGCCATGACATCCCAGCCTTTGTCGTTGTAGTTTGTCCGGTAAAAATCGGTCGGGCGTGCATCCGCATCTTTAACCCAAAAGAAACGCCACGGGCCGTTAAGACTCAAAAAGTTGCCCGAATTTTCTTTAATACTTTCTTTCGCTAATTCTTCCGTTTCGTATGCAAAATAATTTGTGTGCATAGGGGCGCGGTTTACCTGATTGATTTCAGGATTCATCCATTCGTTTTCCTGCGCTAATGCGGTCATACAGAAAAGTGTCGCTCCGCAAATAATTATGTTTAATTTCATGATTATTATATGATTTATATGATAATTGCAGGCGCAAAGATAAAAATTATTATGGAAATCCGGAATTTTCGAGTAGTTTTATCGGTCTGTGTGATGTCGAAAATTTCATGTACAATTGAATTAATCGGCAATCACTTCACAACTGTAAGATCACTCTTTACAATCTCATTGTCTTCCGTTACGAAAAATATGGTGAATTTATATTCTCCCTGTGGCAACCTATTTGAACCTTTAATTTTTAATGTCATTGAACCATCAGCGTCTAAGAACAAATAATCATCGTCTTTCATTTCGGAAAGATTTTTTATGAGCCATGTGCTACCGTCAGAGTTTATATAACCACTTTGGATATAATTCCTGTATGATGTACTGTTATACTCGGTTATATCGCTCAGTGAAACCAATGCTTCATGACTATCATCAAAATCTTTATCGCATATTATATCTATTGAATTAAGTTTTGTGCAACATGCTATTGGAACAGGCGCTTTTACGCTATTGTAAGCTGTATCTCCATATTGACAGGCATATTTCCAATATATTACGGAATCCTCTGATGAATATTGAGAATAAACAATGCCTGCAATATTGATCGTTATTGCTATGTTTCCTTCATAATCGATCGAATAATCCAAAATACCGAACTTTGGATAAACATAATTTTCTACAAATGCTTTTTGCACAGGACGGATAACCGGATATTCGGTATTTTTATCGGAACAGGAAAATGTCCATAATAACACGAATGGCATGATAAAAATACGTTTCATAATGTTAATCATTATATTATTACTATACTCTAATTCCCTTGCAAAGATAGCGCTTTATTTATTAAACCCCAAATTTTTCGATGACGCAGATTCAGTTATCCAATGCAATAAAATTACGAATACGCTCAAAGAACTGCTTTTTAGACGCGTCAAAATGTACATGAAATTTTCGAATTACCGGCAGAACTTCCTTCGAGGATATCTTGCATATAGGGCGTTTTCCTGCGCTAATGCGGTCATACGGAAACGTGTCGCTCCGCAAATAAAAATTTTAGTTGTATGATTATATGACGGCATAATGACGATTGTGAGCGCATAAGATAAAAATTAAAATTATTATGGAAATCCGGAATTTTCGAGTAGTTTTGTGGCGTTTAATAATAAAAAAGATAATGTTATGAGTTTATTTGATCAAATCAGCAGCGATATAAGGGCTGCAATGTTAGCGAAAGACAAAGTGAGGCTGGAGGCGCTTCGCAATGTGAAGAAGTTTTTCCTGGAGGCGAAAACGGCTCCGGGGGCGAATGATACCTTAACGGACGATGAGGCCTTGAAGATTATTCGGAAATTAGTAAAACAAGGGAAAGATTCCGCACAGATATATGCGGAACAGAACCGCCCGGAACTTGCAGAGGTGGAACTTGGGCAGGTGAGCGTCCTTGAGAGTTATTTGCCGCAACAATTATCACCGGAAGACATTGAGGCAGAACTGAAAAAAATAATTGCAGAGGTGGGCGCTTCCAGCCCGAAAGATATGGGGAAGGTGATGGGAGTGGCAACGAAAGCGCTTTCCGGCAAAGCCGAAGGACGCATTATTTCGGAAACCGTAAAACGATTGTTGGGGTAAGGGACATTTTTATTCGACTGTGTGTGATTGAAAGATTTCATGTACATTGTGTATTGGCGGGTTGATCTTTTTTGTTAATTATATAACTGTTGTTGAAAAATGATATCTTTTGTCGGATGTTTATTATTTTTAATCGCGGGCTATTTCATTTATGGAAGCCTGATGGAGCGTGTTTTTGGCGTGGACGCGAATCGTACAACGCCGGCGTATGCGCAACAGGACGGGATTGATTATGTACCGTTGTCGTGGTGGCGCGTCTTTCTGATACAATTTCTGAATATCGCCGGACTGGGACCTATCTTTGGGGCGATTATGGGCGTTATGTTCGGCCCGGCCGCTTTTTTGTGGATTGTTATCGGAACTATATTCGGTGGAGCGGTGCATGATTATTTTTCCGGGATGATGTCCGTACGTGAAGGAGGAATAAGTCTGCCCGAACTTGTAGGGAAAGAGCTTGGAAAATCCATTAAACTGTTTATGCGCCTGTTCTCCCTGTTGTTGATGATTCTTGTAGGCGCCGTGTTTATCTCCGGCCCCGCAGGACTGCTTGCCGGTATGGTGCCCGGCGTGAGTACCATTGTATGGACGGTCATCATTTTTATTTATTATATGCTGGCAACGCTGCTGCCGATAGATAAAATCATCGGTCGTATTTATCCGATTTTCGGTTTTGTACTGTTATTTATGGCGGCAGGAATACTTTGGGCATTGTTTTTTAATAATGCGAATATACCTGAATTTACCGAAGGTTTTGCAAATCGGCATCCGAACGGGCGCTTGCACATTTTCCCGATGATGTTTGTGAGTATTGCCTGCGGTGCAATCTCCGGATTTCATGCGACCCAGTCGCCGATCATGGCCCGTTGCATAAAAAACGAGAAATACGGACGCCGTTGTTTTTATGGGGCGATGGTGGCGGAGGGCGTTGTTGCGCTTATATGGGCGGCTGCCGCTTCGTCGTTTTTCGGTTCGCTGGAAGGACTTCAGGAATATGTTGCAGGATTGCCGAAAGCCGCCAATAAAGCGGCCGAAGTGGTGAATATAATTTCCAGAGAATGGCTTGGCCTTGTCGGTGGATTTCTTGCTATTCTCGGCGTCATTGCCGCACCGTTGACATCCGGCGATACGGCTCTCCGTTCGGCGAGGTTGATAGCAGCCGATTTCCTGCGTATAGACCAGAAGCCTGTCGGCAAACGGCTCATCATCTCAATCCCTCTTTTTCTCCTTGCATTTATTATCCTGCAAATGAATTTTGATATTTTATGGCGTTATTTTGCCTGGTGTAACCAGACGCTTGCCGTATTTACGCTATGGGCGGTAACGGTTTATCTTTGCCGCAGGAAGAAGTTGTATATCCTGTCTATGATTCCGGCCATGTTCATGACAATGGTATGTTCGACGTATCTTTTTGTCGCTCCCCGTCCCGAAGGCTTCGGCCTGTCTTATCCGACATCGTTGACGATTGGCGCCGTAACGACCGCTTTTGCCGTTATCTGCTTTTTCCTGTGGAAAAAAAAGATTCGCTTTTCTACAATTATTTAATAGAATATTCGTTAGAAAACAGTGAGTTGGACAATCCCTTTTTTGAATCGGGAAATCATAGTAACTAATAGTAATGATTGTCGTTATGTGAAAAAAAAACGGTTCGTATTTAAACTTTAATGCGGGAAATATGTCTATTAAAAGCAAATCTATTGTAATATAATGTTTTATTAAAAATGAGTATATCCATACGTTCGCTAAATATGCGCTATCCTAACGGTAATCATGCCCTGAAAAATATCAACATGGAGATTCCGACGGGAATGTTCGGTTTGTTGGGGCCTAACGGAGCGGGGAAGTCTACGTTGATGCGCATTCTTGTCGCGTTAATGGAGCCTACGTCCGGCGAAGTGGATGTATTCGGCTATAATCTGCTTAAACAACGCAAGGAAGTCCGTAAAATTCTGGGATATCTGCCCCAGGATTTTCGTTTTTTTGCGAAATATAAGACGTACGAATTTCTGGATTATGCGGCGCGTTTATCAGGTATGAACAACAGTAAGCAACGTCGTCAGGCAGTTGATACAATGCTTGAGAGTGTTGGCTTGTTTGACGTCAGGGAGCGTTATGCCAATAAGCTGTCGGGAGGTATGAAACGCCGTTTGGGTATTGCCCAGGCGTTGATACATAATCCGAAACTTATAATAGTCGACGAGCCTACTACCGGGCTTGACCCTGAAGAGAGAATCCGTTTCCGAAATCTGCTGGCGGAGATTAGCGAAAAAGATGTGACGATCATCCTGTCAACACATATTGTCGGCGATATATCCAGTACATGTAATTGTATGGCATTGATGAACAAAGGAGAAGTGGCGTTTTACGGCGCGCCGCAGTCTATGCTCGGGGAGACCGAAGGCAAAGTGTGGCGGATGAAAGTCAGCGGCGACGACTTGCCGCTGGTAGACAAGAAGTATCCGGTTATATCTACGATCCCTTCCGGTACGGGATGGGAAGTTCAGGTGGTGGCGGACGAAATAGAAGGCTATGATGCGGAACCTTATCCTCCCAATCTGGAACATGCCTATGTTTATTATATGGAGAAAAAGCTGAATCGCTGGGTGAATGATTGATTTTAAATATAAGTAAAGTAGTAAAAGAATGTCGACGCTGAATAATATAAAGTCTGTCTCGAAATATGAGAGTAAACTTCTGATGAGAAGCTGGTTTTACAGGGTTTTTCTCGTATTGGCGACATTATTCTTGTGCATATTTAATTTTGCGGTTTTGATTAGTGATGATGGTGGGGGAATGTGGCTGATGAAAGCATTACCTTCAAATATCCCTTATGTTAATTTGTTGTTGTTGAATACAGGGCAGGCCGTTATCGCCGTATTCCTGTCGTCGGAATTTCTTAAATCCGATAAGAAACTGGATACGTCGGAAGTGTTTTATGTGCATCCTCTCAGTAACGCCGAATATGTAATCGGTAAGATCTGGGGGAATATGAAGGTGTTCTTCCGCCTTGACCTGTTCATCCTCCTGATTGTTCTCGTCTTTAATCTGGCATCCGGCGTTTCCCTTGACTGGGCAGCCTACATAACGTACTTTCTCCTGATATGTATTCCTACGCTGGTATATATCTTCGGATTATCCGTCGGGCTGATGCTTATCCTTAAAAATCAAGCTGTTACTTTTGTTATTTTATTGGGATATATAGCGCTTACACTGTTTTATATACAGGATAAATTTTACTATTTGTTTGATTATATGGTTTATAGCCTGCCATTGACAAAATCTTCTATTGTAGGCTTTACAAATTGGACGACGCTTGTTAATCACCGTTGCATATATCTTATGCTCGGATTGGGATTTCTCTGTATTTCGATATTCCTGTTCCGTCGATTGCCGAACACGAAATACGGTCGTTACCGCTGGCTTGCTCTGGCGATATGTTTTTTGTCTGCGGGAGGCTTTGCGGCGTATAATCATGTATGGCCTATCCGGAAAGAGGCGGAAATGCGCGCATTATACACGAGCCTTAATAACAGATATGTGAACGCGCCCAAAATGGTGATTGACAATTATGATATAAAAGTAGATCAACATCCGGAGACGATTTCGGCCGAAGTCGCCATGAAAGGCATAGCACTGGAAAATTCCCCCGTTTTTGTTTTCTGTCTTAATCCGGCGTTGCAGTTGCGCGAAATAAAAGAAGACGGTAAAGATTTGTCGTTCAGCCGCGAAAGCCAGATCATTCAGGTTGATTTTGGCCGCGAAATAGCTCAAGGGGATTCCGTATTGTTTACGATGAAATATGACGGACGCATTGACGGAGGTTTTTGTTACCTTGATATTCCGGACGAGATTCTGCAACAGGAATATTCGAGCGAAATGTTCCGTATAGACAAGAGATATAGTTTTCAGCGCAATAATTATATTCTATTTACGCCGGAGACTTACTGGTATCCCCGTCCCGGTACATCATACAGCAGCGATAACCCGGACTGGCAACAAGCCTATTTCAGTACTTTTCACCTGACGGTGAAGACTATAAACGGCCTGCGGGCATTATCGCAAGGCACGATGATATGGCCGAAACCCATCGCTCCTTACAAAGTGGAAAATGAGGTACGAACAGAGTTGCAGGCTATGGAAAGCGGATCGGGACGAGGCCGGATGCGCGGACCCGGAAGAGCGCCGGGACAAGGGCCAATGTCAGGAGCGGGGAGAGGACAGGAACGGGGTTTCAACAGGAATCCGTCGCAAGCTGCAGACGGACCTTCGGGACGAGGCCGGATGCGGGATTCGCTAAGGAGCGGCGAACGGGATCAAAGGCGGGAGCCGGGTCGAAGACCGGAAGGTTCGGAAGAGTTTTTGCGGGACAGTTTGCGACCTCGAGGCCGGATGCGGGATTCGCTAAGGAGCGGAGAACGGGATCAGATGCGGGAGCCGGGTCGAAGACCGATGGAAGGTTCGGAAGAACCTTTGCAGGACAGTTTGCGAAAAGGCGTGGCCGAAACGCCGGAAAATGTGACGATAGACAGTCTTTTTATCTTTGAAACGGATTTTCCATCCCCTTCAATGACGCTTATTATCGGCGATTATAAACAGAAAAGTATCGATGTGGACGGTACGGTCTTCAGCGTTTACTATCTGAAAGGACAGAACCATTTTTCCTCCGTTTTCGACTCTATAATTGATACGATTCCCGCTCAGATACGGGAACGCCGGCGCTCGTTGGAAAGTACATATTCTTTGGATTATTCGTTTAAACGGTTTTCAATAGTGGAAGCGCCCGTACAGTTTTTTAGTTACGCGCGTACCTGGACGCAGGCGCAGGAGAAGATGCAGCCGGAAATGGTTCTTTTCCCGGAAAAAGGTTGTTTGTTCTGGGAAGCCAATTTTGTCGGAAGGACTAAAAACGAAAAGAAATGGGCCAAATGGAATGGACAGGATATTAGTGACAAGGAAGCGGCGCTACGCGCTTTAAACGGTTTTTTGTGGACGTTCCAACGGACGGAAAGTGATTTTAACTGGTCGCAGGAACGCGGCGCGGTGAATATTACCGTAAAATCGAATCCGTATCTTATATTTCCGCAATTATATAATTTCAGGTATAATATCTTTTCGTCGGAATGGCCGATTGCTAATCGCTTAATAGAGCTTTACCTGCAGGATAAGTCCGATAATAATAACTGGATCAGACAGATGAACGGAATAAGTAATAACGAGAAAGCGAATTTGCTTATGGCGCAATACCCGTTTAAAGAATTGCTGGCGAATGTGGAGTATCGTGACTTGCTGGATAATGTGATATCGCTGAAAGCAAACTGTTTGTTTGCTCCGGCCGAACGTAATATAGGATATAAGGAATATCGGGATTCCATGCGTAATGTATTACAACGAAATATATTTACGAACATGAGGTTTGAAAATCTGCTCGATACGATGGGGCTGATTGCCGGCGAAGATTTGCGGACGCCGCTCTATTCATGGAATTATACCGATTCTTTGCCTGTTTATATAGTAGGGATACCGGAAGTGACGCAGATATCCAACCGAGATAAGGAGGTTTATGTCGCGAAATTGCAGATAAAGAATGATTCGGATCACGACGGAATCATCAACATCGAAACGAATATGGGAGGAGGGGGACGTAATAATATATATGACCCGCGGACAAAACGTAAGGTCTCGTTAGCCGCTCATGAATCGAAACGTATAGTATCCGTATGGGATGAGGCGCCGCGTAATATGGTGGTTAATACCCTTATTTCGGCAAACCTGCCGAACCTGATTAGTCTACCCGTAAGTAATATTATCCGCGAGCGAAACAAGCCGGTAGATGAAGAAGGCGATTTTGTGATTTTTGACGATTCCGGTAATCTGCCCGGAGAGGTAATTGTCGATAATGAAGATTCCCTGCTTTTTGTACTGTCGGCGCCTGACGTTGTCGGACTTCTTCCGCGCTGGCTCGACCAGGCCGATGACAACACATTCCCTTATTCGGGCATATCGTCCTGGCGTCCGCCGTTGCAATGGACGTTGACGACGAATGATAAATATTATGGTACGCATGTCCGTTCCGCATATGTTATTAAGAGTGGCGGCGGCAGTCAGACGGCTACATGGAAGATTCCCGTTCCGGCGAAGGGACAATATGATTTATACTATTATGTGTATAAACCCGACGAGCTTCGTCAGGGAGGACGTAATCGCGGCGGCGGTTTCGGCGGCGGCGGCAGGGGTGGCGGCGGAGATCCCGAATATTCTTTTAAAGTGGTTTATGATGGAGATAAAGAAGACGCTTATATAAATCTCAGGCGCTCGGATGACGGTTGGAGCATGCTGGGTACGTATTATTTTAATGAAGATACGGTCAACGTTGTTTTGACAAACAAGTGTGATCTGAGATCGGTGACGGCCGATGCGGTTAAAATTGTCAGAAGATGATGTTGATGTTCTTGGAAAAACAGCCGGAAAAGATGTCCGGAAGGGTATAAATAGAGTTTTATTGTTTAGTAGTTAAATGTAAATAGAAGTTTAATAGTTGATAATTATGAAATACAGAAGGTTACGGATAAAATTTGCAGGGATGATTTTGCTGGCGGCAGGGATATCATTGTTATCGTCCGCACAAACGTCGATGACGATAGAAGAGGCATTAAATATTGCGGAGGCGAATAGTCCCACATTAATACGTTCGAAACTGAACCTTGAACGGTATCAGTTGAATCTGGTTGCGCAGAGGGCGTCTCTCAAATCGCGTTTTTCGCTTAACCTTGATCCCGTCAATTATAGTAAAACGCGCAGGTTCGATAACCGGTTATCGCAATGGTATACAAATGAGACGTTTAATTCGAGCGGTACATTTCAGGTATCGCAGCCTATTTTGCTGACCGACGGCGAGATATCGCTTATCAATACTTTCGGCTGGCAGGATAACCAGTCTACGGTAGAAGGTATTGATAATAAAAATAAAGCTTTCAGCAACGACCTTTATCTCAGACTTACCCAGCCTATTTTCACGTATAACCGTCGTAAAATGGAACTCCGGCAGATCGAATACGATTATGAGAACGCCGATATTAGTTATGCTTTGCAACGCCTCAATACCGAGCGGAGTATCACCAATCAGTTTTATGCCGT
>JAIRMH010000069.1 GCA_031258835.1 Tannerella sp. | reverse complement strand
ATGATCTCTGTCGAAAGAAAATATTTATCCCGTTTTGAATTAATTAACATATTTATGTTTGTTATTTATTTTTATTTTTTAGAGAGAGAGAGAGAGAGAGAGAGAGAGAGAGAGAGAGAGAGAGAGAGAGAGAGAGAGAGAGAGAGAGACGCAGGCGTATTATTAAAGTGTTCACGCGCGCACGCGCGCACGAGGGAAAGCCTGCAATAACCCATCATCTAATATCCCAAAACGCGGTATCGTTTTTCGAAAGAATCACTTCGAAATTTCCTCATATAATGCTTGTTCTGCACAAAATAGCTTTGTGCATGATCCTAGTGACCGTTCCCGCCGGAATCCCTGCAACATGCATTTTCCACCATTTGAAATTCATCCGGTTCAGGAAGGAGGGCGTCTCAAATGTCCTCTTCTATTCTATATTCAATCCATTAATTATTAAACCACTAAAAACAGAATGCCTATGAAAAAAAACAGATTGAACGGATGACGGCAAAAAGCGGCCGGAAAATGCTGGTATCGTCTCCTGGCCACGCTGACTTTAAAACGTGAAAAATACCCAGTTAAAAAAACAAATTTTTCCGGCAGGGCGGATTATATTCTATCATTCCACCAAAGACGGAAAGGTGAAAATCAAAAAGATATATATCAAGAAATTTTTAAATTAATAACCATTCAGATATGAACAAATTTATTACTGTCATTTTAGTTCTGTTTTTTTGCGTGAACATTCATGCACAGGAGCAGAATTTATTGAGCGGGAAATATTCCACTGAAGATTTGCGGAAGATCTTGATTCCGTATGATAAATGGACGCCTTTTCCGCGTTTGGACGACCGGCAAGGCTGGGCAAAAGCCGATACTTCAGCAATGAACGCATATCTCCGGTACGCCGAAAATCATCTGGATTACGACTGGCCTACCGTCCCGGCAACACTGTCGCTGTTGATTGTACGGACGGGCGATCGTTACGAGTATCAGAAAATCAGTTACAAGAAACGCATTGTGTTGGCGAATATGATTTTGGCGGAACTGTACGAAAACAAAGGACGGTTTATTGATCCTATAATTAACGGGATCTGGTCGATTTGTGAAGAATCGTGGTGGGGTTCGGCGGCGCATTTGCCAAAAACGAAGGAGTATTCGGGTTTGATGGATGTTACGCAGCCTTATGTTGATCTATACACCGGCGTGACAGGCGGAATACTTGCCTGGGCGGATTATTTTCTCGGCGATAAATTCGACGCTGTCTCTCCTCAAATCCGCAAACGAATACATCACGAAGTCAATTACCGCATATTGCAACCACTTATGACACGTCATCATTGGTGGATGAGCAAAGAACCTACCGGAGAACCGCCCAACAATTGGAATCCATGGATATGTTCCAACTGGATTACGTGCGTCCTGCTGTTGGAAAAGGACGAAGAACAACGCGCGAAGATGACTGCACGGGTATTGCAGGTACTTGACGAATTTGTCAATCCGTATCCTGATGACGGCGGCTGTTCCGAAGGTCCGGGATATTGGGTCGCTGCGTGCGGAGCGCTGTACGATAATATTGTGCTGCTGGATCTTGCTTCCAACAACGCCTTCCGGTATGTTTTCGAAAACGAAAAGTTCAGGAACATGTGCAGTTTTGTTTACCGTATGCAGATAAGCGAGGAGTATGCCGTCAATTTTGCCGATGCGGGTCCGAGGCTTGGAATAGCGAGCCTTTTGACTTACCGTATCGGAAAAGATGTCGGCGATAAGGCGCTGATGCAGTACGCCGCATGGTACGGCGGTTCGACAAACGCCGATTATGTCCGTGGACATTACGCTCGCGATTTCTTCCAACTGTTCATACAGGACGAATTTCGAAAAGCGGATAAAGCGCTCTTACTTCCGCAAGATGTATGGTTTCCCGATTTACAGGTGGCTATTGCTCGCGACAGGGGTGGATCGTCGAAAGGATTTTTCTTTGCAGCCAAGGGCGGAACCAATGGTGAAAGTCATAACCATAACGACATTGGAAGTTTCATTGTTTACTACGACGGACTGCCTCTCCTGATTGACGTCGGTCCGCCGAAATATACCGCCATGACATTCTCGAGCCGCCGGTACGAAATCTGGAATCTGTGTTCGGATTACCACAATCTTCCGACCGTTAACGGAATCACACAACGTGCCGGGCTGGATTTCAAGGCAAAGGATGCAGCGTTCAAAAAAGGAAAATCGTCAACGGTATTTTCGCTTGACATTGCCGGAGCATATCCCAAAGAGGCGGCGATAAACAGTTGGAAACGTTCCATCGTCCTGAATCGTGGAAAAAACGTA
Organism: Tannerella sp.; assembly: GCA_031258835.1. Classification (GTDB taxonomy): domain Bacteria; phylum Bacteroidota; class Bacteroidia; order Bacteroidales; family Tannerellaceae; genus Tannerella. The sequence goes on along the minus strand of JAIRMH010000069.1, from coordinate 1,619 downwards.
ATTATCAAAGACGTCATTGATTTGCAGAAAACGGACGATATTGTCCAGCATCTAATGACCTGTTATCCTGCAAAAGTCGTCAAAGCGGGCGAGATCTCCATTGACTACAAGGACAAAGACGGTTCGGTAGTTCCTTTCATTGTCAGATATAATGCCGGACAGTTTGACGCTACAGTTGAAAAAGTCAAACTTGAAACAGACTCCGACGAAGGTGTTCGAGCAAGTTGGGGCGACGTCATTCACCGTATTAATTTGAAAGCAAAGATGCCGAAAACAAAAGATGTATATACTCTCGAAGTGAAAAAAAAGTAATATAATATCAATATAAAATCAAGAAATATATTTAATATTTTAAATCCTATTAAAAATGATGAAAAACAGATTGAACGAAACACGCAAAGCGTGTTGTAAGTATTCCTGCCGGAGATTGCTCCGGCAAAGGGGAATGAGTGTTTTCTGCTGCCTGGTCCTTGCGACAGGCAGTCTGTTTGCTGCCGTGCCGCCAGAAGATAACGCCGTCGAAACAGTATTGCAGGCAGGCAAAAAGCAGATCTCGGGTACGGTCGTCGACGAAAACGGAGAACCCATCGCCGGCGCCAATGTAGTAGAAAAAGGAACGCCTTCCAACGGCACAACCACCGACTTCGACGGCCGGTTTAGCCTCAACGCCTCGGACAATAGCGTATTACGCATCTCGTATATCGGCTACGTCACGCAGGAAATCAACGTAGGAAGCCGCACCGTCCTCAACGTCGCACTAAAGGAAGATGCACTGGGACTGGACGAAGTAGTCGTAGTAGGCTACGGCACGCAGAAGAAAGTCAACCTGACCGGCGCCGTCGCGTCGATAGACGTAAACAAACTGGCCGAAAGCCGTCCGATCACCAGCCTCTCGGCGGGACTGGCCGGTCTGGCCGCCGGCGTCTTCGTCAACCAGAGCAGCGGTCGACCTGGCTACGACGGAGCGACGATCCGGGTACGCGGACAGGGTACGCTAAACAATTCCGACCCGTTGGTTGTGATTGATGGTGTGGTGGGCAACATGAACGACGTGAACCCGCAAGACGTGGAGAGCATCTCCATCCTCAAAGATGCCGCCTCGTCGTCCATTTACGGGTCGCGTGCCGCCAATGGCGTCATCCTGATCACCACCCGCAAGGGCAGGGATGGCTCAGCCAAAGTGACATACAACGGCTACCTGGCTTCGCAGAATATTGCCAACAAGATGGACATCGTTTCCAACTATGCCGATTACATGGAACTGGTCAACGAAGGGATGCGCAACAGTGGGCAGGCGCTGTCGTTCAGCCAGGCCAAAATCGACGAGTGGCGTAATGCCGGTGACAGCGATCCGGTGAAATACCCCAATACCGACTGGCAGGACGAAGCGTTCCAACAGGGATGGCTCCAGAACCACACCATCTCGGTCAGCGACGGAACGGACAAAATCCGCTACTTCGTATCGGGTAATTTCCTGCAAAATCAGGGAATTATGGAGACTTCCGCTTATGATCGCATCAGCGCCCGTGCCAACTTAGACGCGAACGTAAAACCCTGGCTCACGATCGGTGTGAATGCCTACGGATACCGGGGGAAGGCTGACCTGGGGCAGGACAACG
>JAIRMH010000007.1 GCA_031258835.1 Tannerella sp. | reverse complement strand
TGATAGAGATCACATCCAGTCCATTCTGTACGGCTTCGGTTACACGGTCGACCGGCATCACATAGCCGTCGGAAAACAGGGTATGGATGTGGAAATCTCCCTTGAGCGTCTTGAATCCGCCGACGTTTGGAATGACAATCTGTCGTGGCGGAATGCCCGGCGCACTGATATAGTTCATGTTCACGGTATACGTATCGTCTGCTTTCGCGGCAGGCGATGACATTTGCAGGATTGCTTCCATTCCCGGCGTACGGGAAAAAGGCGCCAAGGCTGCGGCCCCGACAAGTGCGGAACGTTTTAAAAATTCTCTTCGATTACTCAATTGATTTTAGTTATGAATTATTTGACTGTTTAAATATATTGCTGCATCAAATACACACCGACGGACTTCGTCAGAGCCGTTTATCTGCTCAATGAGCATATCTACGGCTTTCTCGCCCATTTCCCTGATTGGCTGTTCAATATAGTTTACCGGTATATTCGCGATCTGGAAAGATTCGATTTTGTCGAAACATAATACTTGCATGTCATCGGGGATTTTTATCCTTGTCTGATGCATATATTTTATCCCTGTGATACATATCCGGCGCGAACAGAAAAATATGGCATCAACTTTTGACGGTTTGTTATTCAGGTCTATAATTGCCTGTTTTATTTCTTCTTCCTGGTTTTCATAATCAACATTAATGATGAGGTCGGGTTCATACAGACCGTTCCGTTTGAGGGCGTCAGAACAACCGTTACACCTCTCGGTCAAGGCATTCAGATTGATATCATAACAGATGACGGCAATACGCCGACACCCTTGACTTATCAGCGCTTCGGTAGCTTCTGCAGAGGCTTTGTAATTGTCTACACCGATATAATTCGCCTCAAATTCAGGATAATACCGGTCAATCTGAACCATCGGGATACAGTTATGGGAGATCTTTAAAGCTATGTCTTGTCCGTTGTCAACAGGTACGAAAATAATTCCGTCAACCCGCTTGTTTAGCAATATAGTTATCATATCGTCGAACTCATCGAGGCTTTCGTTTGTATTGGTGGTAATGACGGTATAGCCGTATTTTTTCGCCTGCTCCTGAATGTGGAAAGTGAAGCGTCCGAAAAATTCATTGGAGATATCGGTGAGTACGACGCCTATTGTTTTGGTAAACCCCGTCCGCAAACTGCGGGCGATCTCGTTCGGCTGGTAATCCATATTCTTTGCCGTCCGGATTATTTTCTCGCACAACTCTCTACTCACTCTTTTATTCCTCGCCTTGCCGCTCAACACAAGTGAAACAGTTCCCTTCGACACGCCCAACTTGTCGGCAATATCCTGCATTGATACCGTTGCCATCCTACATTATTATATCATTCCTGCATCAACAAATACTTTATTAACCACTCCGAAACGACCCAAACCGGCACCTTTGACTTTTCAATTATCGTCACTGTCTCCTTAAATCGTTTTGGATTCATTATTTTGTACAAAAATACGACAATTTATCATTTTAACACAAGAATTTGGGAGTTTTTTTTAGAGGCAAAACGTATTTCTTCATTTTTGAAGAATGCATCCGATCGTTGTCAGCAGGCAATGTCGTCTGCCTGTTTTGAATGGGAGAAACGGTTTCCTCGGGAGAAGTGCTTTTATCGTTTTTTGCGACATCTACAATACCGACGCAGTTCACACCGATTCTTTCGTTCATAAATTCCGGGATATTATATAATTTCATGAATCCATCTTGCTTCCGACAGCCGCTTTAAAAGCTCAGGTATTACCCGGTACAGAAGTGAAATTCAGTTCGCGTTCTATCTAAATAAAAGAGGCGATTAGTAAGGCATGTTCTTCCGTAAGAAATAGTAGAAAACTTTTCATTGGCTGGTATAAAAGAAGAGCAGAAAAAAGAGAGTATAATATTGCATATATATCCGGAAGAAAAAAACAGGATACCTAATGATTATCAGGAAATAGAGTTGTTTTCGAATGGATTTTATCCGGAATCGACGATAAAGGATTTTCCACTTCGCGATAAAAAAGTAATTTTGCATGTTAGTCGTCGTTGGGTAAATGAATCGGGTAAAAGCTATTCTCGCCGTTGGGAATTAACGGCTGAAGGGACGCGTTATTAAAAAGAGTTCGCGGATTTTTTAAAAGAGGTATTTGAACACCTGCCCGATAACAGCCCAATCTCTTGAAGAATATTATCATATAGATGGCGTTCAATGGGAGCGTCATTATAAGGAATATTTAAGCGACTGTTATGACTGGGATCAAAGAGGGCATGCTGACGCATGGTTGTTGTTTCCAGAAAATATGGGAACACATCCAAGCATAGAGATGAAACCTCGTTATCAAATAGGGAACTGTACACAATCATAACAAACAAAGTGGCAAAAGATCGCAAATGTTGCCTTGTGGCCATCATCTCCGGCACAAAAACCGATAAGGTAAATGCCGTACTGAAAAAGATCCCGAAAGAAGACTTGAAGTAAAAAGGCTGTTTTGCGTTTTGAAAAGCCTTGCCCAAGTTTGGCAAAGGCCTTTGATGGACAAAATGAGCCGCAGTTTCCGACAGTTGTTTCGTGTAATGCTGTGGTATAAATTACACGAGAGCAAACGTTATGCCGGGATATAATTTTGGTTGCGGATTTTAGGTTTTATCCAAAAGATGGCTTTCCGTTAATAAATTGTGTGACTTTTATTTCTGATTTAAGAACAAAATCGTTTACTTTGTCACGCTATGAATGAAACGGTATTAGATAAGTTAAAAGTATTGGCGGAATCTGCAAAGTATGATGTATCATGTGCTTCGAGCGGAACAGTACGCAGCAATCTATCCGGCGGAATAGGGAATACCGTCGGCGGAATAGGGGTCTGCCACAGTTTTACGGAAGACGGCCGGTGTATTTCTTTGCTGAAGATTAT
>JAIRMH010000320.1 GCA_031258835.1 Tannerella sp. | reverse complement strand
AGCGGCGTAATGCTGTTGCCATATCTCGCGGACGCGGAGCGTAGAGGGCGAATGGTCGAGCGTAGATTGCGCTTTCACGTCGGGGTTCGTTGCGCCCGGCCCCATCTTGATGTCATCCGCCATAAACTCCTGTCCTGTTTCAAATAAGATATTGTATGGCGTTTGCCCCGAACTGTTTAATCCCCAATATGCGGCTGTAACGGCGGCTTTGGCGTCGATAATGTCCCGGTAATACTGGTCGGACGAGATGAACGTTTTCGGGTCTTCGTCCAGCGATATGCAGGATGATAACAGGGACCATGTAGCCTGAAAAAGGAATATGCGTAAAAAAGAAATACTGTATTTTTTCATACGTTTATTATTTTTACTAAATGAGTGAATATTAAAAAGTAATGCTTAATCCGCTGAGTACGGTTTTACTGACCGGATAGACATTGTTATCGCGTCCGGAAGTCAATGTATTCTGTTCGTTCTTGCTGGCTTCGGGGTCAAATCCGCTGTAGTTTGTCCAGGTAACCAGGTTTTGTGCGGAAACATAGAATCGCAGTTGTTTTATCAACAGTTTTTTTAATAATTTCGGCGGGATGCTCACTCCGAGAGTGATGTTTTTAAGCCTTACGTACGATCCGTCTTCAATGTAGAGATCCGATGGTACGATCGCCGGGTCTTCCATCGCCCGCTGTACGGTCGTATTTTCGTTCTCCGGACTCCACCTGTCCAGTAAGCGGGTGGTAGCGTTCGTATAACCGGTGCCCTGGCTCAGGTAAGCCAGCGTTTGATTATACAGTTTATTCCCGTAGGAGCCTTGAAAGAGAACATTCAAATCAAAGATTTTATATGATAAATTGTTCGTGAGGCCAAAAATGAATTTGGGTTGCGAACTGCCGACAATGATTCGGTCGCCGGCTTGTGAAATGGTACCGTCGTTATTGACGTCCACATAACGTTGGAATCCCGGAAGCGTATTGGCCTTGTTGGTCGGAAGATTGGCAATATCGTCTGTCGATTGGAAAACGCCGTCCGTCTTTAGGACAAAGAACGATCCCACCGGATAACCCACTTTGGCGATGAACGGGTCTTCAATTATTTCGGAGCTTTCGCCCAAGCTGATGACCTCATTTTTGTTGGAGGAGAAAACCAGGTCAGTCGTCCATTCAAATTTCCTGGATTTGACATTCGTCGAATTGAAAGTGATTTCAATACCGCTGTTGTCTACAACGCCGCAATTTTGCATTGTTCTCAGGTAGCCGGACGTGATCGACCCCATGCCGACGGTCGACGGGATCGTGACGTTCAATAACAGGTCGCTTGTTCTTTTCTTATAAAAATCCAGCGTCACGCTCAGGCGGTCTTTAAACAATCCCACATCCAGCGCCGCCGCATACTGGGCGGTTTTTTCCCATGTCAGCGCGTCATTTGCCATACGTCCCGGAGCGTATCCGATGGATACCTGATTAGCGCCCAATATATATTTATAGGTTGCCATGTTCGAAAGGGACTGGTAAACGCCGATTTCCTGGTTGCCCGTCACGCCGGCGCTCAGGCGAAGTTTCAGGTTGCTGACCGGGCGGATGTTCTTCACAAAATCTTCTTTGGACAACGTCCATGCCAGCGCCGCCGAAGGGAAATAGCCCCATTTGTTGTTTTTCCCAAAGCGGGAAGACCCGTCGGCGCGGATTGTAGCAGTCGCAAAATATTTTTCCCTGTAGTTATAATTCAAGCGTCCGAGATAAGAAGCCAGTTGCCAGGACGAATAACTGGAAGACGCTGCTTTGTTGGTCGCGCCGGCGCCCAGGTTATAGTAACCCGTATCGTCGGATGTGAACCCTCCCTGGCTGGCGACGTGTCCGATTGATGAATATTGTTGCTGCGTATATCCGACCAGCGCGTCTATATTATGAAAACCGAATTGTTTATTATAATTCAACGTATTCTCGTTTAGCCACGAAGAGGCCGTTTTACTGCCCTGCGCCGCACCGCCGCTTACCGACTGCCCTTCGTAGAGAGAGATCGGGATATATTGAAATTCGTCATTATGCGACTGGTCAACACCTACGCTTAGCCGTAACTTGAAAGCGTTTAGAAATTTGTATTCCGCATAGGCATTTCCCAGTACGCGAAACGTCTTACTTAGATTTTCCTGCAGTGTGAGTGTTGCAATCGGATTGCCTAAAGCGGCCTCTCCGGGTTGTTTGAAAGTAAATGAACCGTCTTCATTGTATATCGGGAAATCGGGGCGTACCGCCAGTATGTTATTGATGATATCCGGCGATTCGTTGGCGCGAATCTGACTGACCGTCAAGTTTTCGCCAATCGTTAAGGCGTTGTTTATCTTTCTGTCCAGGTTAATACGCGCGGACAAACGGTCGAAATCCGTATGAATAAGTATTCCCTCCTGTAGATAATAATTGGCGGACAGGGCATAACGTGTTTTTTCGTCGCCGCCGGCCACCGTAAGTTGATGATTCTGCGTAGGCGCCGTACGGAAAGCCGCATCTTCCCAATTCGTCGCGTTACTTGCTAATGCTGCAATATCCGCATCGGAAAAAGGAAGACCCTTGACTTGATTCGGTTTGCCCGTTAATATAAATTGCTCGTTCGAGGTCGTGACGGCGTCATTTTTAAGTTGGGCATATTGCTGGGCGGTCAACAAAGGAATCTTTTTCCCAAGCCACTGTGTGCCGAAGTATGTGTCGTATGATACGATATTCTGACCGACTTTTCCCTGTCGGGTAGTAATCAAAACAACACCGTTGGCGCCTCGTGCGCCATAGATGGCTGTCGCGGAAGCATCTTTCAGGACGTCGATGGATTCGATATCTCCCATGTTGAGCGTCGACAGAGCGTTGATGCTTGCGCCGCTGGCCGCCCCTGCATTGATGTCGTCGTTCGAATTATATACGGGAAAACCGTCTATCACATACAATGGCTCGTTACCGCCATTGATAGAATTGCCGCCGCGTATGCGAATTGTGATAGCTGCACCCGGCTGCCCGGATGTTTGCGTCACCTGTACCCCGGCAGCGCGACCCTGCAACGCATTATCAAAAGAACTGACCGGAGTCGCTTTCAACAGATCCGTCGAAACGGAAGACAGCGAGCCGGTGAAATTACCTCGTTTTTGCGTACCATACCCCACAACGACCACTTCATTCAGTAAATTCAACTCTTCAAAGAGTGAGATGACAAGCGTTTCGGAGGTGGCTTCATAAATTTCTATCTCTTGCGGTCGGTATCCGATATAACTGACAACGATCGTTGCGGGCAGGGAAGCGACTTCCAGTTTAAAAAGCCCGTTTATGTCCGTCACTGTGCCCAGATCGGTTTTGTCGTTTTTCAGTAAAACGTTTGCGCCGATGATCGTTTCATTATTGCGCTCATCTATTACCTTGCCTTGCAAAATAATCTGATTTTGAGCAGTGACGGCGCTAACGCCATTCCATAAGACAAATAAAAAAGAATAAAAAAACAGAAAACGCTTGCGAGTTCCAATTGTTAAACATAATTTTGCCATATCTAAAAGAAATTTTAGTGTGAGGCGCCCTTTGAAACCGTTGCCGTGGATGAAAAGGGCGCTTATTTTTAATGTGAATTTTGAAATAAAATAAAGAATCGATTTGAATGCGATTCGATTAATAGCATTTAAATCGTAAACATCGATCTACGTTTGACAGGAGTAGAATCTTCAGTCTTTTTTTTATCCATTTTGAATATAATTCGGACATTTTTATTATATAGATAGTTTTGACATTGCAAAGGACGGGACTTATTTTTTCGTCCACAATACCATTTTTATGGTATTTATTATTAGGTTCTATAACATTCACACAGACGGAATAAAGATGTCCGGCAAAATTTATAGAATAAAGAGATTATAAATTCCCGTTTTTTTTGCAATAAAAGCCGTATTTTTGCGCCATAATAAAAGAATGAATATGAGAAAAGAAGATTTTATGGAAGCATCTTCGTCGTCGAAGATGAAACTTGAAATAGGAGACAGGGTGCGTTTTCTGAATAGCGTGGGCGGTGGCGTTGTTACGGCTTTTCACGGAAAGAATCAGGTATTAGTGGAGGATGAAAACGGTTTTGACGTGCCGGTGCTTATTGCGGAATGTGTTGTCGTGGGAGAAGTTGAGATGAAAGATGTATTTCCGAAAATAGGGTTATCGATGAAAGAGGCATCTTCAAAAACGGTGATATCGACGGAGGATATGCTCCCAAAGACGGAAGTGAACGTTTCTGAACGCGTTGCTTTTGAAGAAACGCCGCAAGGTGAGCGCTTGAATTTAAATCTTGCTTTTTTACCCGTCGACCCGAAGAATTTTATGCATAGTTCCATTGAAACATATCTTGTCAATGAAAGCAACTATTATCTGTATTTCAACTTTATGAGTTGCAAGAATAATAGCTGGACAAGTCGTTGTCACGGATTGATTGAGCCGGATACGAAGATTTTTATAGAGGAGTTTGAAAGATCGGCGGCGGACGACCTGGAACATATCTGCGTGCAAATGTTCGCATTTAAAGAGGGGAAGAGTTTTTCATTAAAAAACGTCGTATCAATAGAACTGCGCCTTGATACGGTGAAATTTTATAAGTTACACTGCTTCACTAAGAATGATTTTTTTGATGAGGATGCGCTTATTGTTCCTCTTGTTTTGAATGACAGGCCGGAGAAACAGATGCTGGTCTCCGCTACGGATATTCGGGAGGCGATGTTTACCCGTAAGAAAGATGAACGCCACGCGCCGCAACCGGTCGTTAAGAAAACGAAGCTTGCCAATGAAATTGTGGAAGTAGACCTGCACATAAATCAGTTATTAGATACTACTTTGGGAATGAATAATGCGGATATGCTTAACTGCCAGTTGTCGAAATTCCATGAAGTCATGAAGGCCAATTCAAATAGAAAAGGACAGAAAATTGTTTTTATTCACGGCAAGGGAGAAGGCGTATTACGTGCGGCGATAGAGAAAGAACTTAAAACAACATATCAACAGTGCGCCCGTTTTCAGGACGCCTCGTTCCGCGAGTATGGTTTCGGTGCGACGATGGTGGTTGTTTTTTAAATGGTGGTTGTTTTTTAAAATGAGGAATAAGATGCAGTATGGAAATAGAGCGTAAGTTTTTGGTGAAAGATCATTCCTTTATGGAAGAGGCTTTCGATGCGAAGCATATTGTACAGGGATATATCTGTTCGGACGCAGAGCGGTCGGTTCGTGTTCGTATCCGTGGCGAAAAAGGATTTCTGACGATAAAAAGCGCTTCGGACGAGCGGGGATGGAGCCGCTATGAATTTGAACAGCCCGTGGCTTTGAACGAGGCCAGGGAACTGATGAAATTATGTTTGCCGGGTCGGATCGATAAAACGCGTTATTATGTAAAAGTCGGCAACAACACTTGGGAAGTGGATGTGTTTCATGGAGAAAACGAAGGGCTTACCGTTGCCGAGATCGAACTTGATTCCGAGTCGGAAGTTTTTGAGTTACCACAGTGGATAGAGAAAGAAGTCAGCGGCGATCCAAGGTATTACAATTCCATGCTTGCCTCGCATCCCTGTTCAACCTGGTAAGATCGTAAAATGCAGGCGTCCGGAAAGCGTTGAGCGACGATTTGTTCGTCCGTCTACCCGTTCCGTACGCCTGCAATTCATCCGTCAGGGATGAACATCCTGCGTTTTAGCTTCTTCGGAAGCGGCTTTTGTCTTAATTATTATGACGCCGTTTTTTCCCTTTTCCCCATAAACGGCAGTCGATTTTGCCTCTTTAAATATGGTAATAGATGCAATTTCTTCCGGCTTAAGAGTTTTAAGTGCATCTTGATACTCCTTTCCGTCAACAATAATTAATTGCGCCTCACTGTCTGTTATATTAATGCTCCCGTTTTTTCCTGCTAACGAAGTTGTTATGATCGTGCCAATTGTATCATTTTTTTCGGTAGAGTCGACGTCTTTGGTTTTGTTTTCGGTATCGGAAGCGGCTTTTGTCTTAATTATTATGACGCCGTTTTTCCCCTTTTCCCCGTAATGGGCAGTTGCGACCGCATCTTTTAATACGGAAACGGATTCGATTTTATACAGATCAAGGGCTTTCAGTATATCACTATAATACTCCTTTCCGTCGATAATAACTAATGATATCTTATCGTCTGCCGTATCTATTTCTTTGTTTAATAGAGTTTTTACACTGGCCACGGTCTTATCATCTTTTTCAGACGGGGCGGCATTTTCGGTTTTGTTTCCGGCAATATTGCCCGACGCCCTGGTATATATAATACTGTCTGTTGTGAATGAATCATTCGCCGTAATTATGTCGGCGACTAACGTAAGTTGAGCGCTACGATTCGTCGTTGCGATCGGATCATGAACAGCGATTTTATCCTGTTCCGTCGGAACTGATACCGAATAATGGTATTCGGGCTCTGCAAAAGCCAACAGAAACACGGCTAATGCAGGGAGTAATAACAATGCGGCGAATTTTTTCGTCGACTTGGAAGTTTTC
>JAIRMH010000295.1 GCA_031258835.1 Tannerella sp. | reverse complement strand
CAATCAGGGGAGGAACGTGTCTGTGCGCAAGATTATCCGGGCGCTCACAGGCGGGGAGCGTGATCCGGCTGCGCTCAGCCGGCTTTCACGGACGTACCGGAAACCGCCATAGAACACAGCGCATAACCGATTCTTTGGAAGGAGTGATCGGATGTAGAAATGCTTACGCAATGTATGGAACAAATAGAATTGTTGCGTCCCCGTAATGACGAATCGGCAGGTAAAGATGATGGCGGAAGCCGGCAGGGAACAGCGGGAAAATCTGCCTCAAATAGAAGATTACGACAGTCAGATAACTGACGAAGACCTGAAAAAACACCGGATATTTTCAATTAGGTTTTTCCTGTGATACTTTCCCCTTAAGATATTTTCCTGTGTAAGACCGCTTGCATGCGACAATATCCGCCGGAGTTCCCGTACAAACAATGTTACCACCGGCATTCCCTCCTTCGGGACCTAAATCGATCACATAATCGGCGCATTTTATTACGTCCGGATGATGCTCGATAATAACGACCGTGTGCTCTCTGTTTATGAGTGCGTTAAAGGCTTTCAGCAATGTTTTTATATCGTGAAAATGAAGTCCCGTCGTCGGCTCGTCAAAAACGAACAATGTGCGTTCCTGTTTTTCCTGGCTAAGATAATAGGCGAGCTTAACGCGCTGGTTTTCACCACCGGACAATGTCGACGAAGTTTGACCGAGTTTTATATATCCCAGTCCTACGTCCTGCAAGGGTTTAAGTTTTTTGACAACTTTCTTCGCCTGCGCATCTTTTTTCTTTTCTAAAAACTCAATCGCCTGGTTAACCGTCATTTCAAGCATATCATAAATGTTGACGCCATGATATTCTACTTCCAACACTTCCGACTTGAAACGTTTTCCGTGACAGGCCTCACATTCCAGCGTAATATCCGCCATAAACTGCATCTCGACCGTAATCCGTCCTTCTCCCTTACATTCCTCACAGCGTCCGCCCTCCTTATTGAACGAGAAATATGCCGGAGTATAATCCATCTGTTTCGACAACGGCTGTTCGGCGAAAAGCTTCCGTAATTCATCGTAGGCGCCAATATACGTCACCGGATTGGATCGCGAACTTTTACCGATTGAATTTTGGTCGACAAACTCAATCGCTTTTATCAGCCTGACATCACCGCTTATCGAAGTGCAATCGATCGAAAGGGGTGCATCGTCGATAATACGTTTCATGCCCTCATAAAAAATATCCCTCACCAGCGAACTTTTACCGGATCCACTAACCCCCGTAACTACCGTCATCACATGCAACGGGAATTTAACATCTATATTTTTGAGATTATTTTTCCGTGCTCCTTTTATCTCAATATATTGATTCCACGGACGCGTATATGCAGGCGTTTCTATCTGTTCTTCTCCGGTAAGATAACGAATCGTAAAACTGTCGTTTCCCTTCTGCAAATCCGCAACAGCGCCCTGATACGTAACTTCGCCGCCAAGACGCCCCGCGGCAGGCCCAATGTCGATAATATAATCCGCCGCCCGGATAATTTCTTCATCATGCTCCACAACAACTACCGTATTACCAAGCGACTGAAGCTGTTTCAATACGCGAATAAGCATATCCGTATCACGCGAATGAAGTCCTACACTCGGTTCGTCAAGAATATAAAGAGAGCCGACAAGACTGCTTCCAAGCGATGTTGCAAGGCTAATACGCTGGCTCTCTCCGCCCGACAATGTTGACGACAAGCGGTCTAATGTCAAGTAACCCAGCCCTACGTCAAGCAGAAACTGCAAACGGCTTTTTATTTCGGCAAGCAGCCGTTTGGCGATAACCGCATCAGTCTCGTCCAGATCAATGTTATCAAAAAAACGCTTCAACTCATTGACCGGCATACCGACTAATTCGGAAATATCCCTCCCTCCTACCTTTACATACATAGCCGACGGCTTCAAACGAGCGCCCTTACACGAAGGGCATACCCTCTTACCGCGATAGCGTGCAAGCATCACGCGATATTGTATCTTATACAGATTGCTTTCCAAATGTTTGAAAAAGTCATCAATACCATGTACGCCTCTCGCGCCATGCCATAACAAATTTTTCTGTTCTTCCGTAAGGTCATAATAAGGCCGGTGTATCGGGAATTTATATCGGGCGCTACTATTGATAAACTCCCTCAACCATTCGCCCATCACCTCGCCTTTCCAGCAAATCACAGCTCCATCGTACAGAGACAAACTCTTATCGGGAACGACCAGGTTTTCATCTATTCCAAGCGCCTTGCCGAAGCCTTCACACATCGGACAAGCGCCTACGGGATTATTGAAGTTAAACATCATATCCGACGGCTCTTCAAATGTTATGCCATCTGCCTCAAATTTCTTCGAAAATTCAAAAATTTCCGGTTCCTCCGACACATAAACTTTCAGGCGGCACACGTCATGTCCCTCAAAAAAAGCCGTCTCTACCGAATCTGCCAACCTGTTTTTTAGCAGTTTATCGTCCGACACGACTAAGCGGTCTATCAAAATTTCTACATTTCCGGCCTCAAGAAGTTTTGCATCATCAAGCACTTCCTTTATACGATACACATTCCCCTTTATTTCCAGCCGCGAATATCCTTCTTTAAGAAGAATCTCCACCTGTTCCTTCAATGTCCGTCCTTCAGGAACCACCAGCGGCGCATAAACCGTAAAACGTACGCCCTCCGGATACGACAATGCTTTATTAACGACATCGCCGACTTGATGTTTTTTAACCTCCCTGCCCGACACCGGCGATATCGTCTTGCCGATACGCGCATACAGCAAACGCATATATTCATATATCTCCGTCGATGTCCCGACCGTCGAACGCGGATTACGCACATTCACTCTCTGCTCAATAGCGATAGCCGGCGGTATCCCTTTGATATAGTCGCACTCCGGTTTGCTCATCCGGCCAAGAAACTGTCGTGCATACGAAGACAGGCTCTCCACGTAACGACGCTGCCCTTCTGCGTATAACGTGTCAAATGCCAGAGATGATTTGCCGCTACCGGACAAACCGGTTATAACGACAAATTTATCGCGTGGAATTTTAACGTCAATATTTTTCAGGTTATTGACACGGGCTCCTTTCACAAAAATATACCCGCTATCACTTTTTGTATTATTATCAATATTCGTTTTTGGGGGAATTTTACTCATTTCTCATCTTCTACATTTTCAACAAAATACCTTAACCACTCATTTTCCCGGCTACTATTCGCATATAATAACCACGTCCCAAAATCCTATTTCCTGTCGACAATAACGGAAACGCAGGCATCGCCGGTAACATTAATAGCCGTACGAAGCATATCGAGCGGACGGTCGATCCCGATAATAAGGGCTAACCCTTCGACTGGTATTCCCACGGACGTCAAAACCATTGTTAATATAACAAAACTGCCTCCCGGAATAGCCGGCGTACCGATCGACGAAAGGATGGTCATCCCTACAATAACAAATATTTGCGACAGGCTTAAATCAACGCCCAGCACCTGAGCGATAAACAAAATAGCAATTGCCTGATAACAACTCGTACCGTCCATATTAATCGTAGTGCCTACCGGCAACACAAACGAGGCGGTTTCTTTCGAAACGCCCAATTCTTTTTCCACCGTTTCCATCGTGAATGGTAGCGTAGCGGCGCTGCTGCTTGTCGTAAACGCAAACAACTGCACCGGATAAAGAGCGCGTAAAAATTTTCGTACAGGTACTTTTGAAAACAGGCAAATCAACAACGGATAAAACAACAAGGCCATTATTGCTACAGCGCCTGCAATACATAAGGCATAGGCTCCTAACGCGACAAAAATACTCATCTCGCCGCCATACGAAACAACTAATCCGGCCATCAATGCCGCAACGCCAATCGGGGCAAAAGCGATGATATAATGAACCATACGAAAAACAATTTCATTTAGGCCGTTGAAAAAACTCATCACGGTTTTTGTCTTTTCTTTTGGTATGGACAGCGCTGCAATTGCAAAAAATATAGCAAAGAAAATGACCTGCAACATTGCGGAATTTTTCGATGCCGCATATACGATGTTATTCGGTATGATATCGTTTAAAAAACCCAAAGGTCCTTGTTCCCGCGTCTGCTCGGCAACAATTTTCTTCTCTGCTACAAATACGTTATAATCGTCCTGCAGAAACTCAATCCGCGATTTGTCGACAATTTCACCGGGTTCAATGACCAATCCTATCGACAATCCTAATATTACGGCAAAAACCGTTGTCGATAAATATAAGAAAATCGTTTTTACGCCCATGCGGGAAAATGACTTAATGCTCTCAATTCCCATTATCCCTTTTATTAGCGACACAAAAATCAGAGGCATTGCAATCAGTTGTAATAAATGTATGAAAATTTGTCCCCAGGGGACAATCCAATGTTCGACAAGACGTATCCCTCCATGTTGCAAAGCTACCGATCCGATTATAATTCCGAGAATCATTCCTATCAGTATCTGCAGATAGAGCGGCAATGATATTTTTTGTTTTTTGACACCTAACATTTGCGCATTTTTACTGAATGGGAATATTTGCCAAAGTCGATTTCAGATATTCCCAAACCCGTCCTACCGACGAAACACTTACTGCTTCATCAGGCGAATGGGGATGTTTAAGATTAGGGCCAAACGAAATCATATCCATATTCGGATAAACGCCTTGAATAATTCCACACTCAAGACCGGCGTGCATAACCGTCACTTCCGGCTTTTGCCCATACATTCCCTCATATACCCTTTCCATCGTTTTAAGAATCGGAGAGGCGGCATCCGGCTGCCAACCATTATATGCGCCGCCATATTCGACCTTCGCTCCGGCAAGAGAAAACACGCTTTCCAACGAAGAAAGTAATGCGGCTTTCCGGCTTTCCGACGAACTACGCGCCAATATTTTTATTTCTATCAATCCCTCGGAAGAGTTAACGACGGCAAGATTGGAGGAAGATTCGACGGTACCAGGAAAATCATGTAACATCGTCACAACCCCATTTTGGCATGCTTCTACAGAATTTATCAAATCATCCTGAATCCCTTCGGGGATAAGCACACACGGGGCGTCCGCTATTTCGGCGGTAAAACTTATTCCCTCTTCAACGCCGGCATACTCCGTCCGGTAAAGATCCTGATAATCGGATACAAGCTCCCATAATATTTCCACATTACTTTTCTGAAGCGTAATGACGGCTTCCGCTTCACGCGGTATGGCGTTCCGAAGCGATCCGCCGCTTACGAATGCAAGCCGGGCACCATAATCACGCACCGCTTCTTTCAGGAAACGAAACATCAGTTTATTTGCATTAGCCCGTCCTAAATGGATATCGACACCCGAATGACCGCCTTTAAGACCCGACAGAAACAGACGTACAGCCACATCTCCTTCAATAAAAGGAAGCCCCTCTTTGTACTGAAATGAAATATTCAAATCCGCACCGCCTGCGCAACCGACAAACAGTTTCCCTTCTTCCTCCGAATCGCAATTCAACAAAATCTCGCCCCGAACAAAGCCTGGCTTCAACCCATTGGCGCCATCCATCCCGACCTCCTCATCGACAGTAAATAACGCCTCTAACGGCCCATGCCGCAGTGCCGTGTCGGCTAACGCCGCCATTGCCATCGCCACGCCAATCCCGTTATCCGCGCCAAGCGTCGTACCGCGCGCTCTGACCCAGTCGCCGTCGACATAAGCGTCAATCGGATCTCTCATAAAATCATGCAAAACATCGCTGTTTTTCTGAGGCACCATATCCAGATGCGACTGTAACGTTACAACTTTCCGGTTTTCAAAACCGGGGGTAGCCGGCTTTCGTATAATAATATTGCCGACCGCATCCTTTTGGGTTTCAAGGCCGAGGCCATTCCCAAAATCAACTATATATTGTACGACGGCATCCATTTGGCCCGTCGGCCTCGGTATTTGCGTAAGCTCATAAAAATATCCCCATACCGATTGAGGATTAAGTGTCTTAATCTCTGTTGCCATGATTTTTATTTTAAAAGTCCAAAGTTAATAATTTTATCTAAATTATCAACATCTGCAATTATTTTCTCATTCAAAATTTCCGAATGCCGGATATTTTTTTCATCTCTCTTTTCATTTGTATTCGCCATTGATCCTGCATCTTCTCAATCTATCTTATTCAAAATTTCCTGACGCCGAATATTTTCTTCATCTCTCTTTTCATTTGTATTTGCCATTGACAATGCCGCAATACCAAACAAACCCGTCAGGATAACCCATACTGTTTGTATCGTAAATACAACCATCGCAAACGCCCCGGCATCCGAAACATTCACTCCGAAAGCCACAAGCGTCGATATAACCATAAAATGCCAAACCCCGACGCCTCCCTGAACGGGAACCGCAACGCCTATACTACTCATCGCAAAGGCAATCAGAGCGATGCGGATTCCCAAATCTTTCGTGAAGTCAAATGCAAAAAAGGTAATATAAAAGTAGAAGAAATAACCAACCCATATCAACAGCGTCTGAATAAAAAAACGCGCCTTATGCTCAATTTTCCATAGACTTTTGATTCCTTCCCATATATTCCGGAACATACCAATAGTCTTTTTTACAATCGTCAGATGTTTCAGTTTCACAAATACAAACCAGAGTGTCGCCACCAGAACCGTCAGTACGATATAAGTTCGGACAGACGATATCAATGCATAGAGCGTCATAATGATGGCAGGAGGATTTTCTGAAAAAAAGTCCCGGAAGAATCCGATATTGAAAACGCATAGACATAAGGTGAGCAATGTGACTACCAGCGTATCCATGATACGATCCACAATCATCGTTCCCAACAGTTTTGCAAAAGGTATCTTTTCATATTTCGACATGACGCCGCAACGCCATATCTCACCGATACGGGGAAGCGCCATATTGATGGCATAATTACCCCATATGGCATATACGGCCTTCTTCCTGCTCACCCGTTTCCCCAACGAATCCATTAACATGCTCCACCTCCATCCGCGAACCGTATTTGCCGCCAAGCCGAAAAACAGCGAAGAAAGGAGGATGTCGTAGCGAACTCCTTTTTTCACAACATTCATCATCTCGCCCAGATCCTGATTGCGATAGAGATACCATAATAATATCATACCCAGAGATAAAGGAAGTACTATCTTAATCATATTTCGGAATATTCGTTTCATATTTATGCAAAACTTTAATTATTATTTTATACCTTTGTCCGCGCAAAGATACAAACAATAATTAAATTAGCGTTAAACAAATTGGAATCCGATGACGATTATCCGGCCAAAAAAGTCTTTAGGACAGCATTTCCTGAAAGACTTTGGAATTGCACAACGTATCGCAGAAACGTTGTCTGTTTATCGTGGCCTGCCCGTTTTGGAGGTAGGTCCGGGAACCGGTGCGCTTACCCGTTTTTTGCTTGACGAAGGATACGACCTGTCTGTCGCCGAGATAGATCCGGCGTCTATCAAATATCTTGAGCAACATTTCCCAAATCTTTCCGGGCGCATCTATGCTGCGAATTTCTTAAAAATGAATTTAGATCATCTGTACGAATCCAAGTTTTGTGTTACAGGTAACTATCCCTATTACATAGCCAGTCAGATTTTTTTTAAAGTACTCGAATACAGAGAACAGGTGATTTGCTGTTCCGGCATGATACAAAAAGAAGTTGCCGAACGCCTTTCGGCGACTCCGGGCAGCAGGAATTTTGGCATATTAAGCGCATTGATACAACCCTGGTATGATGTAGAATATCTTTTTACCGTAAGTGAAAAGGTATTCGACCCTCCGCCGAAAGTCAAAAGCGCGGTCATACGCATGACGCGGAATGACCGTACCGAATTAGGCTGCGACGAAGCGCTTTATAAAAAAGTTGTCAAAACCTCCTTCAACCAGCGACGAAAAACATTGAGAAATTCGATGAAGCCCCTGTTAGGTAAGGATTGTCCGTATTTTACGTTGCCTATATTCGACAAAAGACCCGAACAATTATCCGTCGAACAGTTTATTGAATTAACACTAATTGTCGACAAACATTTACTTTCAACACACAACAACCATGATTGAATTGACAAAAGAATATATAGATAACTTGAAAGTTGTCATCGAGAGGAAGGACAAGAAAAAAGCGACTGAAATATTGGGCGATTTGCATCCTGCCGATATCGCGGAATTATATAAAGAACTTACGCTGAAAGAGGCGATTTACCTGTATCTTCTCTTAGACGGCGAAAAGGCGGCCGACGTTCTGATGGAACTCGAAGAAGATGACCGGCGCAAACTCCTGAAAGAATTACCGAACAAACTTATCGCCAAACGGTTCATCAATGAAATGGACACGGACGACGCCGTTGAATTGATGCGTGATATGGATGAAGAACGTCAGGAGGAAATCCTTTCGCATATCGACGACGTAGAACAGGCGGGCGATATCATCGACTTGTTAAGGTACGACGAAGATACGGCCGGTGGATTGATGGGCACCGAGATGATCGTTGTCAACGAAAATTGGAGTATGCCTCATTGTATTGAAGAAATGAGAAAACAGGCCGAAGATGAAAACATGGACGAAATATATAATGTATATGTCGTTGATGACGATGAACGCCTGCGAGGTGTATTACCGCTACAAAAGTTAGTCACCAATCCGTCTGTTTCCAAGATAAAACACGTCATGCAGAAAGATCCGGTCTCGGTGCACGACAATGCCGATACGGAAGAGGTTGTGGAACTGATATCCAAATACGACCTCGTATCCCTACCCGTAACCGACAGCATCGGACGATTATTAGGACATATCACGGTCGACGATGTGATGGATGAAGTGAAAGAACATCACGAACGAGACTACCAGCTGGCTTCCGGTATCTCGCAGGACGTAGAGACATCGGATAATGTGCTGATGCAAACCGCAGCGCGCCTGCCATGGCTTCTTTTCGGAATGATCGGGGGACTAAGTAATTCCAGGATTCTCGGCACGTTCGAAAGTGCGTTTGCCGACAATCCCAAGATGGTGTTGTTTATACCGCTTATCGGCGGTACCGGAGGGAATGTCGGCGTACAGTCATCCGCTATCGTAGTACAAGGATTGGCGAACAACAGCCTGAAACACGGGCAGATATTCAGGCAAGTGTTGAAAGAAACAGCAGTAGCGCTTATAAACGCAGCGATAATAAGCCTCATTGTTTTCATCTACAACTATTTTACGCTCGGAGACCAGAACATAACGTTATCCGTATCCATCAGTCTGTTTGCAATCGTTATGTTCGCCAGTACATTCGGGACGCTGGTGCCTATGATATTAGATAAATTCAATGTCAATCCCGCCATTGCGACCGGACCGTTTATATCGATCACAAACGACATTATCGGTATGCTCATTTATATGGCGACAACGGCCATTTTAATGAGGTGAAACTCCATGACGATTGTATCTTTTCTCTGCTTTTTTTTATTTCCCCTATGTATCAATCAGTTACAAAATACATTAGGCTTTACCACTATAAATTCCGGATTAAAGTTGTTGCTACTTCTTACTCCGGATTGCTTCATTGCTTCATTGCTTCGCAGCTAGCAATGATAGTAAAAACGATTTTCATTCGTCTGTATGGAATGTCGAAAATTTCATGTACATTTGCCGTATAAAATGAAAAAGTAAAATTATGGCGCATTATTTAGATCCGAAAAATGACTTGACGTTCAAACGAATCTTCGGCGAGCATGAAGAGTTGTGT
>JAIRMH010000153.1 GCA_031258835.1 Tannerella sp. | reverse complement strand
GCACAGCCGGCGCCCTGCACAACTTGAAGGCGGAAACCACAGGCAAATCGTTCGAGCAAATACGCTCCGAATCTTTGCAAAAATGGGATCGCGAAATGGCGCGCATTGACATTCAGGGTGCATCCGACGACCGAAAAACCATGTTTTACACGTCACTCTACCATACATTAATCAATCCCTCTCTTTACATGGACGTCGACGGACAATACCGCGGCATTGACCACAACATCCATCAGGCCGACGGATTTACCAATTACACCGTCTTCTCCGTCTGGGATACTTACCGGGCATTGCATCCGCTCTTCAACCTGATTAACCGCAAGCGGAGCAAGGACATTGTCGAATCCATGCTGGCGCACTACGAACAAAGCGTACACAAGATGCTACCTGTCTGGTCGCATAATGGCAACGAAAACTGGTGCATGATCGGCTACCACTCCGTGTCAGTGCTGGCAGACGCCATCGCCAATGGGATTCCCATCGACCGTCTGAAAGCGTTGGAGGCTATGCAGCACACGGCCAACGTGCCTTATTACGGCGGATTAGACGATTACCTCCGGCTGGGCTACGTACCGGTGGACATCAAAGGCGACGGGTCGTCCATGACGCTGGAATATGCCTACGACGACTGGACGATTTACAGTACCGCACTGTCAGCAGGCCGACCGGAAATAGCCGAGACTTACCGAAAGCGGGCGTTGAATTATCAAAACGTCTTTCATCCGTCTCTGCAATTTGTAAGCGCCCGTCTGAGCGACGGTAATTGGAGAAAAGACTTCAACTTGTTGAGTACGCACGGACAAGGATTTATAGAAGGCAACGCCTGGAATTATTCGTTCTATGTGCCGCATGATGTGAACGGCTTGATACGGCAGATGGGTGGTGAGATACAGTTTGTAAGGCGGTTAGATTCACTTTTCACCATGCGCCTGCCGGACGAGTTTTTTGCCGAGACCGAAGATGTGACTAAAGAAGGTATCATGGGAAACTATGTACACGGCAACGAACCGAGCCACCATATCGCTTACCTGTATGCATGGACTTCACAGCCATGGAAGACGCAGTCTCGGATACGCGAAATCATGAATCGCATGTATCGTGACGGCATCGACGGATTATGCGGGAACGACGATTGCGGGCAGATGTCTGCATGGTATATTTTCTCGGCGATGGGTTTCTATCCCGTTTGCCCGGGTTCCGGACAGTTTGTACTGGGTGCGCCCTATTTCCCATATCTCAAGATAAATCTGGAAAACGGCCGATCAATTGTCATCAAAGCCGACAAGGCGAGTGACAAGATGTGTTATGTAAAATCCGTCAAACTCAACGGAAAACCTTATCACAAAGCCTTCATCACTGTCGACGACCTCAAGGACGGGGCAGAACTTGTCTTTGAAATGACCTCCGCACCAAACAAAAAACGGACGTTTGGCGAAGACGAAAAGCCATATTCCCTAACAAAACCGGAAACAGGACGCTGACACATTCATACATGCGCAAGATATAGTGGGCTAAAACCCGGAAGCGCCGTCGCCAATGAAAGACTTCACTTTCATTGGCGAGTGATTATATTTTTATATTGTTTTCTCGACGTTCCAGACAAAAGCGCGAAGACCCAATTGTTCCGTTCGTTTATCCATTTCGCGTAATGCATCCAGCAAGGGATCGACTTTTCCGTCGTCTACAATCGTTATGATTGCGGCATTCATTGCCGGCCATGCATGAGTGCCGTAATGCGGTTCACCCTTTCCGGATCCACGTCCCTGAACTTGTTCGATGCGCGTAAAGCCACGACAGTTCATCCGGTCAAGTAACATTACAACACGTTCGTTATATGCCTGGTCAAAAGTTATTAATATCGATTTCATTCGTTTATCTTGTCTTTTTGGGTTTTATGATTTTATGTTTACGAGCTTGATAGTATTCGTCCAACTCACGTGTTTTACGCAATTTGCGACGCTGCCGTTTGATTCCGATTCCGGCAAATATACAATACAAAACAGGCACTAAAAGCAGCGTCAATAGAGTTGAGACCGTCAGTCCTCCGATTACGGCAATACCCATCGGACGCCACATTTCCGATCCTTGGCCTGTACTGACAGCCATCGGAATCATTCCCAGAATCGTCGTTAAGGTCGTCATTAATACCGGACGCAAACGACTCTTCCCTGCTGTTACTACAGAATTGAGAACCGTCATTCCCCGTTCGCGACAAAGTATCGTGTAGTCAATCAATACGATACCATTCTTCACAACAATACCTATCAGCATGATTCCGCCCAACAGACTCATTACGCTAAGCGTACTGCCGGTTATAATCAATGCCATCAAGACGCCGCTAATTGCAAACGGCACGGAGAACATGATAATAAACGGATATGTAAGCGATTCGAATTGCGCAGCCATTACAATAAACACCAGCGCGACAATCAAAAGAGCCAGCACGCTCAAATCGGCAAACGATTCCTGTTGGTCTTCATACGTGCCGGACACCTGGATATTGACGCCATCGGGTAATTCCATTTTACTCATCAAAACATTTCCTTCTGCGACGACATCGCCCAAAGCGGCTCCCGATATAACGGCCGAAACGGTAACGATACGCTGACGGTCTTTACGTTCGATCGTCGGTGGAGCAAAACGCTCAACGACCGTCCCCAATTCTCTCACACGAAGCGCCCTACCCTGATTATTATAGATAAGTATATTTTCGATATCCTCCAGGCTGGTTCTAAATTCCGGTGCATAACGCACAATGATGTCGTATTCTTCACCATCTTCCCTGTATCTGGAGGCAATAGAACCATTGACGCGATTACGCAGGAATGTCCCGGCAGTCGACAAATTCAGTCCGTGTAACGCCAGTTTCTCCCTGTCGAAATCCACCTGATATTCGGGCTGATAATCGCCACGGCTGATATTCACTTCCATAACGCCTTTGATTGTAAAAAGTTCCTGTTTCAGTTCTGCTGCAATCCGGTCTGTTTCGGCCATATCGTAGCCGTAAATCTCAAAATCGGCAGTTGATTGCCCACCCATACTGTTATTGCCGCCGACAATAATCTGCGTCTTGCTGAACTCCGGATATGCTTTCAAGTCTTCACGCATCAGGTCGCCGATTTCCATCATCGTACGTTTCCTGTCTCCGGGATCTAACAAACGTATATTAAACGCGATAATATGAGGTCCGTTATTTTGCATCGATGCAAAAATATTGTCCGAACTGGCTTGTCCTACCCGATAATTACATACCAATATCTCGTCTTTATATTTTTCCCTCCACTCTTTCGTCAACTTATCCGCCACTTCCTGCGCCCGCTCTTTCCGTGTGCCGATAGGCATTTCGAGGTTTGCCGTAATTGAGGCATTATCCTGTGTTGGGAAAAACTCTGTACTGATGCCTCCGGAAAGAAAGATGCTCAGCACAAAAAAAACCAGGCAGGCGGCCAGCATCGTCTTCCTGTGACGGACA
This sequence comes from Tannerella sp., assembly GCA_031258835.1. Taxonomy (GTDB): domain Bacteria; phylum Bacteroidota; class Bacteroidia; order Bacteroidales; family Tannerellaceae; genus Tannerella. The sequence continues at coordinate 26,132 of JAIRMH010000153.1, read as the reverse complement.
GCCCAATTCACCAAACGCGAATATCCTACATCCAGTTTATCTAATGCGTTTTGAATCGGGTGATAAAAAATTCGGAACGCTTTCGAAGGTTTCTTCTGCAAACGAAGCATCTGCGAACAAAGCATGGGTGTCAACGTCAAAGCGGCCACCGTAGATACTACCATAATCGTACACATCATCCAACCCAGCTGTTTGAAAAGCACGCCCGTCATACCCGTAATCATGGTCAACGGGAAAAATACAGCGAGCATTGTCAATGTAGATGCAATAACGGAGATTGCGACTTCGTTCGTTCCGTGAACGGCAGCCTGTTTCGGTTCCGACCCGCGCTCGATATGCGTCGTCACATTTTCGAGTACTACTATCGCATCGTCCACAACCATACCAATAGCAATTGACAACGACGAAAGCGAGACAATATTAATCGAATTACCCGTAATTGCCAGATAAATAAACGATGCTATCAACGATAGCGGGATTGTAATGGAAATAATCAGGGTAGCTCTCCAACGACCTAAAAACAGGAAAACGACCAGTACGACGAACAGCAAAGCATAAAGAACAGTCTCCGTCAGACTGTTAATTGTATTCGTAATATTATCGGACGTGTTATTTATAATCCCTAATTCGATATCCGAAGGGATATTCTTTTGCAGTACGGGGAGTAATGCTATTACTTTATCGGCAATCTCTACCGAATTAGCGCCCGACTGCTTCTGAACGATAATCATTGCGCCCCGTTTCCCGTTCGTATAGGCTTCTTGCGCCCGTTCTTCCACCGTATCGACAATTCGCGCCACATCGCGAAGATAAATATTAGCGCCGTTAAAGCTACCTACTACAATATTCCGCAAGTCGCGCGAGTCCTTAAATTCACCTTCTACGCGCAAAGCATAAGTCTCGGAGCCAATATCGAAACTACCTCCGGGAATATTGCGGTTTTCGGCGCCGACAATGTTACTGATCGTTTCGATCGTCAGGCTATATGCCTCCAATTTATTAGGGTCACAATAAACCTGTATCTCGCGTTTCGGCGCGCCTGCTATCGATACGGAGCCGACTCCCGGAATTCGCGCCAAAGGATTGGCCACGTTGTCGTCCAGTATCTTATATAGCGCCGCCTGACTTTCTTCGGCCTGCACCGAAAGCAGGATGATCGGAATCATATCGGTACTGAATTTAAAGATAACCGGCGTTTCGATGTCTTCGGGCAAAGCCGACGCTATCATATCCAACTTATCCCTCACATCATTGGTCAACACATCAATATCATAACCGTATTCAAACTCTAAAATCATCAACGACACATTCTCCGAAGAACGTGATGTTATATGTTTCAGGTTGCTTACCGTATTCAATACATTTTCCATCGGACGGGATACGTTATTTTCGATATCGCCCGCACTCGCACCCGGATATGCCGTCATCACCATAATGACATTCGTATCGATATCCGGGAATAAATCGACCGGCAATTTCGAATACGAGAACAATCCGAATAATACTACTGCAACAAAGCATAGCGCGGTCATAATCGGTCTTTTGACCGCTCCTTCGTATAAACTCATCTTTTATTAATTTGGATTATTAACTATTTCTCAACTTCCACTTCAATTCCATCAAGTAATCGCGCCTGCCCGGCAACAACGACATCTGCGTTATCGTCAACACCGGAAATCAACTCGTAATATTCACCCATCCGGCGACCTAATTCGACTTTTTCGTAAGAAACGTTCCCATTTTTATAGACATACACATAACGGTCGCCCGAACCGGCCTGTTTCACGATGGCACGATCGGATATCACTACCCGTTCCAATGCACCGAAATCAATCGTTACGCGAGCAAACATACCGGGGCGGACCCGCATATCGCGGTTTTCCAGACGTACTTCCACCGGGAAAGTTCTGGTCGCGGCGTTGATTGTCGGATAAATAAGGTTTACCTGTCCGTCAAATACTTCATTTTCATATACATCCAATTTTATTTCCACCGGAGCGCCTTTCTGTATTTTTGTGAAATACATTTCCGAAATATTCAGCATCAATTTTACCGGTGTAATCTGCTCTATTGTAAGGATAGGTTGCGCGCCCGAATACATATCGCCGCTGTCGTAGTTACGGGCGGTTACAATGCCGTTGACAGGGCTTAACAACGCTGTATTTTCCAATGTATTTTTATAAGATGTCTCCCTCACGTCAAGCGCCATTTTAGCGGCATCCCATTCGGATTTTGAAACTCCCCCTACCTTATAAAGCTCGTCAATCCGCTTAAATTCAACCTTTTGATTTTCAAGTTGAAGTTCGAGTTGCCTCAGGTTTGCCGCATCCATTTGCACCAGTTTCCGGCCTTTCGATACCCGGTCTCCAACTTCGACAAATATCCGGAAGATCCGCACAGGCATAGCAGGAGCAATATTATTTTTCACTTCCGCCTCTACTGTCGCCGTATATTCCTGCGTCTGAGGAACCGATTGCGAGTGGACTTTTTCTATCTTAACAACAGGCTTTTCCTCTATTTTCACAACGTCCGTCTTTTCTTTTTGTCCGGAACATGCAGCCAGCAAGGCCATATTCATCAACACTACTACTAATTGAGTTTTCTTTTCCATATGTACATAAAAATTAATTTTTTAAACACTTAATATGAGACGCCACCGCTTCCTAATACTTGCTCCAAATCAGCTTTTGCCGTTAGATAGTCAAAAATAGACTGGTTATACGTAAGTTGAGTTTGTGTCAGGGCAACCTCCGAATCATTCAGTTCCAAAATTGTGCCTTTTCCGACTTCATAACGTTTCTGCGCTATCAAACGCCCTTTCTCAGCCTGCAAGATACTCTCTTTATTACTCAAGACCTGTTCTGCACTGGCCGTCATATTATTCAAATAACTCTGAACCTGCATGCTCAACATCCGCTCCGTATTTATACGAGTTTCCGCCAACTGTCGAATCCTGATTTTAGCCTGTTTGATTTTCGGCGTATTACTTGCCTTAAACAGAGGAATCGTCAACGATAATCCAATCGTAGAATAAGGGTACCATTTATAATCCGCGATCTTAAAATCGTTGTTTAACGATGTATATATATAATTAAATGAAGCGCCAAGCGTCGGCATAAAATTAGTCTTTTGCAGTTCAAGACTTTGTTTCAGCATCGTCACGTTTAGATCCAGTTGCCGTAAATCGGTATTTCCATCGAGTGAAAAATTTCTATTATTCAACTCACTTCCAAATAATTGCATTTCATAATCTCTCAGGTTGCCGACAATATCAAACTGAACTTCCTTATCAATACCCATTAAAACTTTTAATTGTAATTTTGCCAGATTCACGCCGTTACGAGCTGATACCACATTTGGTTCCAGAGTGCGCACCTGAACATCTGCCCGTATTTTATCGTATTCGCTGACTAATCCCTGTTTGAACATCTCGTTCACAACGTTGAAATTAGCCTCCGCCTGGCGGTAACTCTTTTGCAGGACGTCATAGCTGTCCTGCGCCAGCAACAATTGATAATAAGCTTTCGTCACCTGATTTATCATTCCTAACTTTGAAGAACGCGCTTTCTCTAAGGCTAATTCAACATCCGTTTTCGTCAGGTTGATACTTTTATACAAAGCCGGCGCAAAGACCGGAAGGCTGATTACCAGACCACCACTATATGAATTATCAGTACCCATCTGTATCGTCTGGCTCTGTCCGCCAAAATCCATTACCATCGTCTGTTTCTTCAACGTTCTGGAATATGAACCGGACAAAGACGCTTCCGGAAAAAGACCGGCATAAGCTTCTTCACCTGCACTTTTTTTCAATTCAACCTCCATTCCGGCAACAATTACCGTCGGATTGTCAGAAAGTGCAATGGCAACCGCCTGCTCCAGATTGACCGTTACCGTTCCTGAATACGCGCCATCCGTCAAATTCATCTGTAAAGAATCCTCCTCGACATTCATATAATTCCCCGCATAAACAGATAACGCCACACCAAAACACAATATGACACCTGTAACCTTTCTCACCTTTTTACCTATTAACATCATTCTCTTAATTTTATTATTTGTACATCATTATAATAATTAATTCCATGAATATTATAACTTCTATGTTTATCTTATATTGTAACCTCTATATATTTTCTTCGTCACAAACTTATCTACAATATCACGTCCGGCATCAGTACAAATACCACGCAAAAAGATATAAAATACCGTATTATGAACTTCTTCGGGAGTATATTTGGCAAGCACCTCTGATATATCCAACGAATTACATTTACTGAATTGCCTGTGAGCTAACAAAGATATGATATCATAATTAATATCCGACATAAACACCGATTCTTTTTCGCCACGCTTAAGCAATTCGATAATCTTGTCTAAAAACTGTCTTTTACCGTCTATCATCAACCGAAAAGCAAGCGGAAAACGCTTTATATCTTCCAAAAAATCTTCGCATAGCCAGATCGGCTTTTCCATTAATTTTTCATTAAATAACAAGATCATCTCAAGCGCTGTATACGAGCCTTTTTCCAACGATTCGAAGTATTCGGAAAGCGGTTCGCGCATCTTATTCAACACTCCTATAAGCAGCGCTTCCTTGTCTTTGAAAAAATCATACAACGTCCGTTTAGAGACGTTCGCTTTTCGCGCAACATCGTCCATACTGACACGCTTTATTCCATTACGGGAAAATAAATCAACAGCCGTTACTTGTATATGTTCTTTCAGCGACATATTTTAAAAATTCATATCGCCGGCAAAAGTATAGCGTATAAAGTAAACTGAAAAGGTGCAAGTCGTCACATAATTAGTCAAAATCGAAACCGACATATGTTTTATATCAATTTATATATAAAAAAATCAAAAAACAAATCGGCAAAAAGAAATATCGTTATATTTGCAGGCGTAAAACACAAAAAAAACGGCGTAAAACACAAAAAACTATGTTTGATAAATTTACGGACTCTTTAATATCGTTGAAAGAAGCGGCTTCTTCGTACGATAACTATCAGAATGATGTGGTTATTCTGGAATTTGATGCCTCATCATTAAATGAATTGAAGAATTTTGTGCCTTCAAATCCGTCCCGTTTCGAAGCGGTGATTTTAATCGGCATATCAGAGGGCGAACTGGAAATTCAGATCGATTATGTTGCTTATAAAGCGGATAAATACTCGCTGACATTAATTATGCCTACCCATATAACCTATTTTGAAGAAGGAAGCAACAATCTGAAAGGATGGGTTTTGGCCATTTCCAAATCATACATGGAGACGTTATCTTACTCCAGAGAACAACAACCGATCGTTATTTCCTACATACAATTAAAAAAAGACCCTTTAACCGTATTCAACATCATCGAATACAAATCGCTTTATTCAAGCCTCGACTTCGTCCGGAGTAAAATACGTCAGCATGCGCACTTATTCTACAAAGAGACCATAAATATAGCGTTGAAAATGTTTTTCCTTGACCTGGGCAACATCTATTTAAATAAAAAAGAACATTTCATCCCCCCCACCCTCTCTCGAAAAGAAGAATTGTTCACCGATTTCCAAAACCTGCTACGAGAAAATTGCAAAGAACAACACGAAGTGAAATTTTATGCCGACAAACTTTGCATCACCACGCAATATCTGTCGTCGATCCTTAAAGAACAAAGCGGGAAATCTGCCGGTCAATGGATTCAGAATGCACTTATGATCGAAGCAAAAAGAATGCTTAAAACACCCCGCATAAATGTCCAACAAGTATCTAACGAACTGAATTTCCCGGATCAATCAACGTTCGGTAAATTTTTCAAAAAACATGCCGGCGTATCGCCTGCGGTCTTTCGTAAATCGTAAGTCTCGGGGGAATGGCTTGTCGAAAGACTGTGTAAAAAAAAGTTTTCACCGGATGCGCTTGGAAACCTCCAAATTTATATATACATTTGCGCCCTCGAACTGTTAGCTCAGTTGGTTCAGAGCGCTGCCTTGACAGGGCAGAGGTCGCCGGTTCGACCCCGGCACAGTTCACTTGTTTTGCGTTTAGACCCCTGCATATTCAACCATCAAATGCAACAAATCGGAAGAAAAAAGTCAAACGTTGCTGAAAAAAGAAATTTTATACTTACATTTGCTTCGTTTTTCAATTAACTAAATATATTTTCTCAATCATGAACAGGCGAAATTTTATACAAAAGGCAGGTGCATTATCTATTATTCCCGCAACGGGTATGGCTTCATCCCTGAAAATCTTTCCGCCATCCGAAGCATCATCTTCTTACGCATCCCAATCCGGCGCTAAAGAAGTTTATGAGTGGCGTATCTACACGCTTACCGGTGACGGCGATTCACTGGATTCTTTTTTTCAAGACGTTCTGTTTCCGGCTTATCACCGCAAGCATATCAAAACCGGAGCGTTCCGGTTGTATAAGGTAAAAGACGGCGAGAAAAAGCAACGGCACATCTTATTTATCTACCCGGATATTAATACATACCATCAAGTGAAAAAGACGATCTGGGACGACCGGGAATTTCGGCAAAAAGCGCAGGCTTTTTATGATACGACAGCGCCTGCTCCCGTTTATTCCAATTTTGAATCATACCTAAGCGAAGCATTCGATAAAATACCGGTTCATCGCAAGCCAAACCCGTCGCGTACATTATTTGAAATACGTATCTATCATAGTCCTAACGAAGAAGCCAATCAAAGAAAAGTGAAGATGTTCAACAAAGAAGAAATCGACCTTTTCGACAAAGTGGCTATCAATTCCGTTCTTTACGGGGAGATTTTATCCGGACCGCGCATGCCTGCCCTGTTATATCTCACATGGTATAAAGATGAGGCAACGCGTAATGAAGCATGGGAAAAATTCAGGGATCACCCGGATTGGAAGCGGATGTCCACATTGCCCGAATATGCGCATACGGCGACTAATAATCAAAGCATATTCCTGTCTCCAATGTCCTATTCGCAATTATAAAGACAGAAAGATTCTATAAAAAATATCATTCATCGAAAAAACTCGGAACGACGGTCGTTGCTTCACGGACACAATATCCGCTAAAAAAACCAACGGCTCCGCCCGAAAGATTTGTGGATATATTAGACGGCGGGCCTCCAAACATGGGATTCTTGCCGCGCATCTCAGTAATACATTCATTAATGAACGTATAGTATCCTTCTTCTATATTTAAAAACTGCAGTCTGATTCTGTCACCCGAAGATACCATGTAGTCTTCTTTGAGAGGATTATCGTTGCCTTCGTTTTTCTTAACGACATTCTCATCCGTAATATCTTCAAAATAATAAACAGCGCTTTCTACGTACGAACCATTGATAAACTCATCGTTCGCAACGATATAATCACTTAGCCGGCTATTGGAAAGAGTATCATTTACATAAAACCTGAACAAATAAAAATCTTTTGTTTCAGGTGGATCCTGCATGTATATATTAAGTGAGAAATGTCTGTAACCCATAATCATGACCGGTATGACATTTATAGAATCAATCGTCAATAAAGGCGGTATCGTCGTTACGGCTTCATAGGTCTCCTCCGTTCCGTCTTTATTAAAGTCGACATTTACAATAAGATGATACGTAACTCCGGGACGCACGTCAAAGCGAGTATCGCTGAAATAATATCCGTTTTCATCATATAACAGGGTATGATCATGCCCTTCGGAATCTTTTATCCGCACATTAGCATCCGTAACAACTTCGTTTTCTTCATCGTCAAAATAAGGTGAAGATTTTGTTATTCTGACCGACTGACTTTTGCGGTCATCGCTGAGGCATCCATATATGACAATAACAGGCTCGCTGTCACGAGTATTGATATCGACAGGCGCCACGCATGAAAAAAATGCAGCCATCAAGAATACATATACTGGAATAAAAGTAAAAAATCGACTCTTCATATAATTCAAAATTTAAAGTTATACGTTACGGAAGGTATCACGCCGAAAAGATACATCATTTCCGCATAAGGAATGCCCGTATCTTCATTTTGGCTGTAAGTTATCATCCATGGATTTTTCTTTCCATAGGCATTATAAAGTGAAAAATTCCATTCCCCGCGCCAGCGTTTTTTCGAATCGGGCCGGGGGATATATGTGAATGACAAGTCCATGCGATGATAATCCGGATAGCGATACTCGTTTCGTCCCGAATAAATCGGAAAATATTCTCCGTCAATCTCAAAACGTCCAGAAGGATAGGTTGTCGGATTGCCGGTCGCATAGACCCATATGACGGAAAAAGAGCATTTCTTCGACAATTCATAATTCGTCACAATATTAAAATTATGTGTTTTATCATAAGGCGAAAGGTAAGTCTTCCCCTTGTTGACACCTGGAATTGTACGCTCCGAACGGGATAACGTGTAATTAACAAAACCCGTAAGACGCCCTTTGTTTTTGCGTATCATAAATTCGGCGCCATAAGCTTTGCCTTTTCCCGTTCGGACTTCACCTTCTAACTTTTTATTAAGCATCAGGTTTGCATGTTCGGCAAAATCAATCACATTTCCCTGTTTTTTGTAATATAACTCCACCGACGTTTCGTACATATTATCGGCCAGATTCCGGAAATAACCGGCGGAAAACATATCTAACACCTGCGGTTTTATATTTGGGCTTGCAGGGAACCATACGTCAAGCGGCGAACCGGAAGCGGAGTTATTCGCAAGTTGCATAAATTGTACATTATGCAAATAATTACCTTTCAACGACGAATTTTCGGAAAGTTGCCATACAAAACCAATACGCGGCTCCGCCGCCACATAGGTGTTGTAAATTTCACCCGGTTTATATGCCAAAGAATCCGTAACGCGGTAATTCTCGTCATAATGATAAACCGTAGCTTTCCCGACATTCTGAAAAGCAGACAATCGCACCCCGTACTTAACGCTTAGCCGTTCGGAAAACATCTGTTCGTTCGAAAGATATACGCTATGTTCAAAGGCGTTTGAGCCTTCCACTTCATATTTTATAATCGCGGCATCTGTTCCGAGAGAAGTATCCATTTTTGCAAATCCAGGTAGAAAACGATGCAAAACGCTCGAAAGTCCATACGTCAGGTTCAATATCTTATTGATGGAATGTGTCATATCAGCACGCAACATATAATCCGTTATACTTGATTCCCACGTAAATTTTGCACCTTCCAATTTTGATTGAAGGCCATAATCATAATTGCTGATATTAAAACTTACCTTAGATGAGAATATGTCGGAATAAACATGCCTCCACGATATGGAAGCGGCGCCATTGCCATATTGAAAATCACCCGGTTCAGCGCCAAATTTATCTTTTCCGTAATAACTGTTGACATCTACAATATCCCGATTGGAAAAACGGTGCGTAAACTTTGCATTGATGTCGTAAAAATAAATGGACGACTTGCGTAATGCCTCATCCGACGACAATTTAAGGAATAAATCCGCATAACTGCGTCGCCCTCCCAATAGCCACGACGTCTTTTCCCCGATAGGGCCTTCCAATGTCAACCTGCTGGATATCAATCCAATTCCGCCGACAACTTTCATTCGTTCGGGGTGATCGCTTTTTGTTCGCACGTCCAACAATGACGAAAGCCGCCCCCCATATTTTAAAGGCATATCCCCTTTATATAAATCAAGTCCGCTCAACACATCATTATTAAAAATGGAGAAAAAACCCATAAGATGCGAAGCATTATAAACCGTTGTATTATCAATAAGAATCAGATTCTGATCCGGCGAACCTCCACGCACGCTAAATCCTGACCCTCCTTCCGACGCCGCCTGTACGCCCGGCAAAAGCTGTATTGCCTTAAGAACGTCTACCTCGCCCATCAATGCAGGCATCCGCTTAATTTCCGCCGCGCTCAGTTTTTCGACGCCCATATTCAGACCTTTCACCCGTTCGTCAGGCGCCGTAGCGGTCACTAATACTTCGTCCAACTGGGTATTACTATCCAGAAAAAAATCTGCCGTCTGACCCCGACGGAGATCAACCCTCCTACTTACTTCACCAAAACCTACATATGATACGGATATTACGTACACACCTCCCCTCTCAAACAGAATCGAATAATTTCCATCCTCATCGGACAATGTCGCTAATGACACCTCTTTCACCTTTATAAGAGCCGACGTCAAAGGTTCATTCGTCGAACGATCCATCACTCTCCCTTTTAGCTCAATTTTTTGCGCAATACCTGTAAAAAAAAACAAAAAACACAGAAGCATCAAAAGATTTTTTCTTCTCATCATCATTAAATTAATATCAATAATCCCTCTTCAATACCTTCAATACATACTAACAAAGAAATGACCGCTTGACTAAACCAAATACCAAACAGTAAATCCGAATCATCAAATATCGGGCAAAACTACATGAAAAATCCCGGTTTTCCAAGCACAAATGGGTTAATTCTTTTTTTGAGGTGCTATTGATTTTTTTTGCGCACATTTGTCAAATAGAAAAAAGCAGAATAATTATGGGACGCAAAAAATTAACACGACCATCCATCCATAAAAGGATTATTTTCGACAATAAGCAGCATGCCTGTTCCAGCGCATGTTTTGGAACATTTTAACATATGGTATGCGCACGAGTACGCATACCGCCGGGTAATAGAGATGCGTGACTGGGTTTTGCTTCCTGTGTTTTTTTTGATTATTATGCTTGTTATTGAACAAATTTGAAATGGCATACAGTGGATATACTTCTATCTGATCATAACGCGCAAAATTTTCGAGCGAAGTGCGAATTCCCCCGTCAATCTTTTTTCTCTGCATAAACCATCTCAAACTCTGCATCGCGCCTTGTGTCCCCGACTTCACCTCAACAGGGATTATTTTGTCGCCTTTTTGGACAAGAAAATCAATTTGTGCACTGCCGTGACTTTTTTCGCGTTGCCAGTAATCGTACAAATTTGTGGCGCTTGTGCAAAAAATGACCCTGTACATTTCACTTTATAAAGCGCATGTTTCACTTAACCGGCTGTGCGATCAGGCGACATGTCCGGCCAGCAGCGCCGCAGCCATGATAATAAATAACGTTTTCACCGTATATTTATTTTCAATTCATTTATTTTATTTTCCAGTTCTTTTCCTCTTAGATTTTTCGCGATAATGATTCCGGCGGGGTCAATCAGGAAGGTGGACGGATAACCGTTTACATTATATTTTTGTTTAATGTTACTGGTTTCGTCCGACAAAATCTGTGGCCATGTAATTCCGTATTGCTCTATCATTTTTTCCAGTGCATCCGGCTGACTGTCGCCCACTATCCCGATAACCTCAACTTTGGATTTGTCCATGTTCTCATACATCGTTTTCAGATTCGGCAGTTCCTGGACACATGGTCCGCACCACACAGCCCAAAAGTCTATTAACAGGTACTTCCCGTTGTAATTATCCAACGTAATACTGGTTTTCGACTTAAAATCGCTGCCTTCAAACGGAATGGCTTTGAAACCTGTTTGCGTGGAGTACAGTTGATTTTTTGGCAAATTAATTTTTTCCAGCAGCATCACATTCCTGTTCATATTAACTCCTTTGTATTTATATACTCCATCTTCGAGCGCCAAGTATTCATTTTCCGAAATCATATCATCCCTTAAAACTTTTTCCCCGTCCTTCAAACTGTCGTTCATCAAGACAAGTCCCGTTTTATTGTATGATAAATTCGTGAAACCACCGGAAGATATTGCAAATTCTTTTCCTTTAAACGTTGCACCTGCATATTGTGAAAAATTACACATCCACAATTTGTATGACGGCACATAAACAATGAATAACGCAGTATTTTCCCGAACAATCCGGTTATTGGACAAACGCTCATAAGTTACCGGAATCAAATTATTCGAGGCTATCGAATCGTTGAGATTCCCGTTTATATCAAATTCCAACGGGCTGAATATGGCATCATCGCCGAAATCAAGATTATTGTTTGCATCAACAACCATTCTTATTTCTCCCGCTGCATCTTTTCCAAACGCAAAGGCAATTTTACATTTTAGCGGCGCTTTCGACAGATTCAGTGTGTCGGGAATCCAATTCCACGTTTTTTGCAACTCCTCATATTCTTCTTGAGAAATATTTCCCTGTAAATAGTTTTGATATACCGTTTGATAGATATTCACATTGATGTCGCCTTTTTTCGCGTCAGTCCACTCTTCGGGGATTCCCTTCACTTGCAGATACGTTTTTTTCCACAGATTATTTTCGTCTTCCGAATCGGGCGCGACTCCTCCCAGACCCAATTTGAAAGGCCCGTAACCGTTTTGTATGGAGATGGGAATTTCAATTGCCTTTTCTTGTTTACAACCCGGAATAAGGCATAAAACTGCGGCGATTGTCGATAAAAAAATCATTGTTTGTTTCATTGTACTAATTCTTAAGTTTTACGTGCAAAAGTAATGAGTATTATTCCATTAGAAAATCTTTCCTGACGAATGTCCAGTCATTATTAAAAAAACCGGCAATCTCCATAGCTTGAAGACCGTCGCGTAATACGTCGGCACGATAAATCATGATATCCGGGAAACCGGTAATACCGGATATATAATTATTAGGTGAGGTTGCACGCATACCCGAAACACCTGTTCCGGCTATTACACCAACCAAAGCCTGGTCGTTTTCCGGATGCGGATAAACAAAGTATGTTCCCAAATCATTGCCGGTATATGATGTATCTCCGGCTTTTATCTCATTTTTGCTTACCTGTATCGGACAGTCTTTCAGCAAAAGCGACCATGCGCTGTTATTATTCTTATTTCCGTAGACTACCACATTCCGGTTCGAATATCCGGTTAAAGAAAATTCCGTATCAGGAATAACATCTACCGAGCCATTTCCCCGATAATAGAACGTTTCGGCATCAAAACGCGCCTTATTGCGATACCATTCGTTCTCTTGACGGCTACCTTTGGTGGCATAAACAAAAACTACACGATTATCAAACACATTTTTGAACCCTCCATTACGGCCTGAATATTTATGTTTGAGATTTAAGGAATCCTTTACGCGCCATTGTCCACCGTCAAATTCCAGTATTGCCTTTTGGCCGGTCGGAACACGCAATGACTGATCGCCGGCAGAGATGACGACATATTCCTTTTCTATTTCTAACGAAGGTATGTCAAGCTCCATTATTGCCACATTCGTTGCGTTTTGTATAAACAGTGTATCTTTTCCCTGCATAACTTTTACGTTGGTAAAACGGAATGCCTCAAGTTGCTGTTCCACTCTGACCCAATAATCGGAGGCGGAAACGGAAGGGGTAGCCGTATGGAAATCAATCTCTTTTACTTCCTTTGAAGACGGAATCGCATGACGTAAGAAAAATTCAAAGATAGGCGGCCAGTCCATGCTGATATTCCCAAACCAATGTTCGCCTCCGGGATATTCGTAATAACAGAAATCAGGATGAAATTCTCCCAATATCCGGCGCATCCTGCGAGCCTGTTCGGTAGGCACTACCCTGTCGGCATCCCCATGATAGATATAGACGCCCGACTGTTTCAGATTTTGTATTATGGAGAGGATACGCCCGGCATTAGCGCTTCGTTCAATCGCTTCGTAAAGCGGATGACCGCTGTGCATCTCGTCCGGCCTCCGACCATAGGCGATTATATCGGGATAGGAAGCGCAAGGTGCGACCGCAGCAAACTTATCCGGATAGGTTGTGCCCAGAACCCATGTCCCATGACCACCCATAGAATGTCCTGTCAGATAAATTTTTGACAGATCCGGTTTGAATATCCTTTTAGCTTCTTCAAGCGTTTCCAATGCGTCTATCCGTCCCCAATCTTCCCAATTAAATCCGTATGGACGTCTGTTTGTAGCGGCAATAATATCCGTCCAGTCTTTGGATTCATACGACCCTGCCTGATTACGGGCTTCAACTCCGGCGCCATGTACGGACAATACCATTGCCTTCGTTTCGCCGGATGTATTACGAATAGCCGGAGCCACGCTATAATACTGTACACTGCCGTCAATACGGCTGACAAACGTTCGGTCGTGATGAGAGGACGGCGAAACGCTCCGCAATGTGATTTCCGTACGGTCCACTACCCTACCCGACTTATCCAGCAATTCCAGGATAGCTTTCACACTGCCCGCAGCAATATTCTTCGCCGCCGGTATTCGGTATTTCAACTTCCGTACGGCAAGAGGCATAATCTCATCGGTTTTATGCTCCATACGCTGTCCTGAAGTTAGCGTTGTTCGAATCGTCATTCCACGCAATGTTTTTTCGGTAGCGTTTATAACGCGTATCGCCGCCCATTTCGGATCTTCTTCGCCAATAACAATATCCGGGACGGTCATATCGCGTTTGGTAAACATAACCGGTTTATCCGGCCTCGCCAATTTTGCAGCTACACGACCGAAACGTCCCGGTGTATGTATAAATTCATTTAATCCTTTTTTCAGTTTGACAGGTATCAACGTGTATCCGAAATCGTAATGATCGCCCTCATGCGGAAATCCATTGATATACACCCGCGTACCGCCTGTCGTCCCCAATAGTGCGACCTGTTCCTGCGGAGATTCATAAGCCGTATACAAATAAGCCGAACGCATAAACGGATTCCGAAACACTCCTGTGGAATCAACTTCCGTTTTCGACCATTTCCATTGAGAAAGAGGAAGTACTCCCATGCTTCTTAACCTGTCTATATATCGTTCCCGCATCTGCAACTCGTCTTGATTTTGATGCGTATTTGGATAGGAATAAGCCGCCGAATCTCCCGCATTTGGCGTTACATACCTGTCGGTGGCATACATCCAGGCAATCATATCCTGAGCATTGAACAGCGTTCCCGGATTCACGTCCCCCGGAAGGAATAATCCATTTTTGAAGCTATGAAAAACCTTTCCTTCGTCGGTCTTTTCTATTTTCTCCTGACCAAAAACAGTTACAATATTTTGAGAGATAGACCTCTGTGGTATAATACCCAATAAAATAGCAATAACGAGGGTATATAGACACTTCCTGTTTAATTTATTACATTCCATCGTAAAATCTCCTATAGTTATTTTCTGAAAAAGACAAACCTTTAATTTATCCTGTTTATCACTCCAAATCTTACCCTTATGACAGAATAATATACAAAGTAACCGCCTGTTCAGACGGTTACTTTTGCAATTATTCCTATAAAGATTTCAGCCATGCGGAAAGCAATCCTGTCATTTGCCGATAATATGCATAGGTGTCACGAAAACCCCAGCCATGTCCGCCGGAAGGGAAGATATACATGGTTGCAGGGACTTTATTACGCTTTAACGCTTCATAATACCACACACTGTTTTCCGGCAACACCACGTTATCATCATCACTCAGTAACAATATGGCCGGAGGCGTATTTACATTTACCTGTTTTTCATTTGAGAACGTAAAAATATCCGCTTCGGATGGATTTTCTCCGAGCAGATTGCTGCGCGAACCGCCATGCGTAAGTTTCGTCATTGTAACAACCGGATAAAACAAAATTGAGAAATCCGGGCGCGTACTTGTGCCGATTGTTGCGAAATGCGTTGAGGCGGTAGAGGCCAGATGTCCTCCTGCAGAAAATCCGCATATTCCTATTTTTGATGCATTTATACCATATTCCTCTGCATGTTCGCGCACATAACGGATTGCTTGTTGAGCATCGTCGAGAGGAACCTCTTTATGCTTATTTGGCATCCTGTATTTCAAAATAAAGGCAGCAATGCCTTCACCGTTAAGCCATTTGGCCACCATCAGCCCCTCATGGTCGTAAGCAAGTCCCGAATAACCGCCACCGGGACAAATAACAACCGCCATCCCCGTAGCTTTTTCTTTCTCCGGAAGATAGATCTCAAGCGTAGGGATCGACACTTTGCCGATTGAAGTCCGACCTTCTTTTACGACCTCTGCATCCGTAATCTCATTACTCGTCGGAGGAGCGCCCTCCCATAACTTTATCACCTCTTGCGCATCAGTCGTAAAAAACGAAATAAAAGCTACAAAAATCGTCCATTTAAAGCCATTAAGTCTATTCATAACCTGTCTTTCTACATTCATAAATTCATCGTCCCGGATTTTATATTTCACCGTCATATCAAGAACGCATTTTTCTCTACCTGTTGATATTCAAATAATGTACATCGACCCAAATTCATTTATTGATTTACCGGAGTTTTGACCGTCTTAAACGAATAGATGCAACGGCTGGTATATTTTTCTCCCGGTCGAAGCGTCGTACTCGGATATAAAGGTTCATTCGGACTATTGGGATAATGCTGTGTTTCAAGACATAGAGCGCCACGGTGAAGATATTTCAGGTCATGTTTACCGTTATCGGAAACAGCCATGAAATTACCGCTATAAAATTGTATTCCCGGTTCGTTTGTATATATACTCATCACGATTCCGCTGCCATCATGATAAACTTTAGCAGCAAGTTCATTTATATCGCCGTTAGTATTCAGAATCCAGTTATGATCATAACCTTTTCCAAGGGCAATCTGCTCATATTCATCATCGATACCGACGCTTATAAGAACCGGACGGCGCAAATCCATCGGCGTACTGTCTACCGGCGTGATTGCGACGGGGATAAGCGTCTGATCTACGGCAGCAAACGCGTCTGCATTAATATAAATGTAATGATCCAATATCTGGGTGCCAAGATTTCCCGAAAGATTAAAATAGCTATGATTGGTGAGATTAACAACGGTCGGTTTGTCTGTTGTCGCTTCATACAAGATATCAATCGCATTTTCGTCTGTCAACTTATATATGACCGTCACATTCAGATTTCCGGGAAACCCCGCCTCTCCGTCTTTCGATAAATACGTCAATTTCAGCGTCTGCTGATCTATCTGTTCCGCATCCCATATCCGGGTATGGAATCCTTCAGGGCCACCATGCAAACAATGTCCGTTATTATTCTTTGGCAACCGGTATGTCACATCGTCGAGCGTAAACAAACCGTCTTTAATGCGATTCCCATATCGTCCGATCAGCGCGCCGTAATTTCCGTCCGACGCCAGATAATCGGCAATACTGCCATACCCAAGAACTACATCCGTCAGATTCCCATCCCTGTCGGGAACCAGCAACGAAACAAGACGACCGCCGTAGTTCGTAATACAAGCCTCCAGTCCGTGTGAATTTTTCAGGATATACAATCCTGTTTCCTTTCCTTCCACTTCCGTCACAAAATCCTTCGTATCCAACCCCGACACTGTCTGCACGTTTTTCACTTCCTTCTTGCATGACAACAGCCCCGCCGCCATCAATGCCACAAATAAAATTTTCCTCATGTGTATATAAAATTAAGTTATGTATATTTTTTACTGATAAATCTATTTTTTTTTCGCCCTGCAAATATACATTTTTTTATTATCTTTCCTCTGTAAAAAAACTTTTTTCATTTCATACACCTGAAAATTCGTAATTTTCATGAATCTTTCCTCCGTAAGAAAAATCATTCCGCACGCGCTTGGAATGCAACTTTGAGTAAGAAAAAAAATACCCATCAAATTACAGTTTTATTCGCCGAAAGAAATTTTCTTCCGATATTTGCATGATTAAGTTGCATTGTGATGTTGAATCTACACAAAAACAATTCTTACGCGTTTGTGTGTAATTTGAAAAATTCATGTACATTTGCACCTCTAAAGATAAAAAATAATTATGAAGCAGTATCTGGATTTATTGGAGCGTGTCCTTCGGGACGGCGTAAAGAAAAGCGACCGTACAGGCACTGGCGTAATCAGCATATTCGGACACCAGATGCGTTTTAAACCGGAAGAGGGTTTCCCTTTACTTACAACAAAAAAACTGCATCTGAAATCTATCATTTACGAACTCTTATGGTTTCTGAAGGGTGATACGAATGTTAAATACCTTCAGGATAACGGCGTTCGTATATGGAACGAATGGGCTGATGAAAACGGCGATCTGGGGCATATATACGGATATCAGTGGCGTTCGTGGCCGGACTACGAAGGCGGAACTATCGACCAAATAAGTGAAGCGGTACGCATGATAAAAGAAAATCCCGATTCACGACGTATCATCGTGAGCGCATGGAATGTGGGCGACCTGAAAAACATGAAACTCCCGCCATGCCATACATTTTTTCAGTTTTATGTAGCCGACGGACGCTTAAGCCTGCTACTTTACCAGCGAAGCGCCGACATATTCCTCGGTGTACCTTTCAATATTGCATCGTATGCTTTGCTGCTGATGATGACAGCGCAGGCGACCGGATTAAAAACCGGAGACTTCGTGCACACGCTGGGAGACGCCCACATCTACGCAAATCATATGGAACAGATAAAATTACAGATGTCGCGCGACACACGCCCGTTACCTCAGATGCGAATAAATCGGGATGTGAAAAACATCTTCGATT
Organism: Tannerella sp.; assembly: GCA_031258835.1. Taxonomy (GTDB): domain Bacteria; phylum Bacteroidota; class Bacteroidia; order Bacteroidales; family Tannerellaceae; genus Tannerella. Next base: position 7,760 of record JAIRMH010000153.1, on the reverse strand, counting down.
TCAAATATGAAGACTTTGAACTGATCAATTACGATCCGCATCCGCATATAAAAGGCATAGTCGCCGTGTGAAAACAGAACCTTCGTAAAAATGAAGATGTCCTCATTCCAATAACGACATTGCCAAGTGAAAGACGAAATTCATATAATATAAACGATACAAACATGATCTCTATTATTGTCGCTATCGCAGAAAACAGAGCCATAGGCGCAAACAACGGACTTCTCTGTAAATTACCCAACGATATGAAACGGTTTAGGGAATTAACAACCGGACATACGGTTATCATGGGACGAAAAACTTTCGAATCGCTCCCGAAAGGAGCTTTACCGAACCGCACAAATATCGTTATAACGAAAAATAAAGAGGCAGTATTCGAAAACTGTAAAATTTTCAATAATATACGGGGCGCTATAAAAGAATATGACAACGGAGAAGAAGTTTTCATCATCGGAGGAGCCTCCATATACAATCAGGCCATTGATTTGGCTGATAAAATGTATGTCACACAGGTTCATCATTCGTTCGGAAATGCAGATACATTCTTCCCTGAAATAAACGAAGATAAATGGATCATGACGGAGCAGGAAGATTTTCAGATTGACGATAAACATTTATATCCATATACATTCCAAACATATATCAGGAAAAAATAAACACTTATGATGTACAATGTACAGTAAATAATATTACCTTTGCAACGTAATTAACTAAAAAATAAAAAGAGATGAAACGTATTTTATTTGTACTTGGATTTATATTGCTGACTGCTATTATCGTATCGGCACAACAAAAAGAGGCTTCTATCGCTGTGATAGACAGCGCAGTGTATGATTTCGGAAACATAAACGAGAGCGATGGCCTTGCCACTCATACGTTTAAAATAAAAAATGAAGGAGAAAAAGCATTGGTTGTAACCAAAGTCGTAACCTCATGCGGATGCACTTCGCCCGATTGGACAAAAGAACCGATTGCACCAGGCCAAACGGGAGAAATAAAAATAACATACGATCCGACAAACCGACCGGGATCTTTTACTAAAACAGCATCCATATACAGTAACGGGAAAACGGGAAGTTTTGTGCTGACAATAAAAGGAAATGTCATTCCAAAATAACAATAAAATCACTTCAAAACAATAACAAAAGATGAACAAGGTCAAAAACAGGGTGATAACACTTATTGCTTTTTTAGCTTTAAACAACATGGTTTTTGCCCAAAATCCGGCAACAAACGTAAAAGCTACATTTACGATAGACAAAACCGAATTTGATTACGGAAATATTCCAGAAAACGGAGGACTTGCAAATCATACTTTTATAATCACAAATACTGGTGCAAATCCACTCGTTGTCAAGCAAGTGGTAGCATCATGCGGCTGTACGACGCCGGATTGGACAAGAGAGCCGATTGCCCCTGATAAAACGGGAGAAATAAAGGTCGCTTACAACCCCAAAGGACGTTTCGGGACATTCGCCAAAAATATTTCCGTATATTGTGAAAACGCTGATCCTGTTCATCTTACAATAAAAGGAAACGTCGAAAAAATAGAAGACGACGATAAACCACAAGCTCCGATATTCACTCCCGACGAGACGTCTTACGATTTTGGGACAATTGGAGAAAACGACGGTTTTGCGGAACATATTTTCAAATTTAAAAATACCGGAAACGCCCCCCTGACAGTCACCCGCGTACATACGTCGTGTGGATGTACGAAGCCGGAATGGACGCAATCGCCGATAGAACCCGGACAGGAAGGGATTATCATCATTACTTTCAGCCCAAAAGGACGCATCGGAAATTTCAATAAGCAAGCAACCGTTTATACGAATGAAAATGGTGGTTATAAACGCCATAAACTGATAATCACGGGAAACGTTGTGGAGAAACCAAGCGATCCGTACGTTACATATATCGATACAATAGGGGGAGTGGGTATTGAAGAAAAAGACTTGACATTCAAAAATTTCAATCCCGTAAAAACAAACAGAAAAAGCCTGTATATCAAAAATTATAACACGGAAACGGTTTATTTCTCATGGGAGAATGTTCCTGACTATATCGCCGTGACTTGCCCGGACTCCCTGAAAGCCGACTGGCCGGGAGAAATATCGATTGTCATCGACGGTACAAAAACCTCCGAAAAAAGAGGACGTATCAAAGATTCGTTCGGATGGATCGTCAAAAATCAGGCAGGGAAAGTTCTCGGAAACGAAAATATCACAGCTACGGTGAACTATGTTGATGATTTTAATACATTATCGCCTTTACAAAGTGTAAATGCCGCACACTTGGAAATCAAAAACAGCAAAATACAATTCGAAAATATAAAACGTGGATTTCTGGGATTCGGAGGAACGGCAAATAAAGAATTTATATTGACAAATACCGGAAGGTCGGATTTAACGCTTTACAGTGTCTCCAGCGATGATAGCCGCATACACCTGCCGGAACTCAACGGTAAGATTATCAAAGCCGGCGAATCATTAACCGTCAAAGTAACCGTTAAAGCAAAGGAAACGCTTGACTCGGATATTGATAACGATATATACGTCATATGTAACGACCCGAAAGGGCCTATACGCATGATTAAAGTTATCACAGTAAAAACCAAATAAGGAGTGTGCATGGAACATCCTGAAAATGAGGAGATATATAAAGGGTTAAAAGTTAACAAAGGCGTCTCGGCGCCGACCGTAAACCCCTATTTTAAACGCATACCGAGGAGAAATAAATATTCCGTATCGGAATACGTTGAGAGTATTTTAAAAGGAAACATAACCATATTAAGCCAAGCAGTAACGCTTATTGAAAGTTCAATTCGGGAACATCAGTTATTAGCGCAGGAAATAATAGAAAAATGCCTGCCTCATACAGGTCAATCCGTCCGTATCGGATTCACAGGTGTACCCGGCGCCGGCAAAAGCACATCGATCGATTCTTTTGGCATGCATATCATAAAACAGGGACATAAACTGGCTGTCCTTGCCATTGACCCAAGCAGCGAACGTTCAAAAGGCAGTATCTTAGGCGATAAGACCCGTATGGAGGCGCTTTCAAGAGAAAAAAACGCGTTCATACGTCCTTCTCCTACTGCCGGTTCGCTCGGAGGTGTTGCCCGAAAAACGCGCGAAACAATCATTTTATGCGAGGCGGCAGGCTTCGATACGGTTTTTGTTGAAACGGTAGGCGTAGGGCAAAGCGAAACGGCTGTTCATTCGATGGTCGATTTTTTTCTACTCATCCAACTATCCGGAACTGGCGACGAACTGCAAGGTATCAAACGCGGTATCATGGAAATGGCAGATGGCATTGTCATCAACAAGGCTGACGGCGACAACCTCAAACGGGCAAAATTGGCGGCAAGCAACTTCCGGAATGCATTGCACCTGTTCCCACCTACCGAATCGGGATGGATACCGAAAGTGTTGACATATTCGGGTTATTACGCCATCGGGATACAGGAAGTATGGGATATGATAAACGAATATATCTCTTACACTCGAAACAACGGCTATTTCGACAAAAAACGCAACGAACAGGCAAAATATTGGATGTACGAAAGCATAAACGAAATGTTACGGAACACATTCTATCATCATCCGGAAATAGAAATGCGACTTCCGCTAATGGAGCGAAAAGTGCTGAACAATGAAATAAGTTCGTTTATTGCAGCCAAACAAATGATTGATTTGTTTATAGAATAAAAACTGTCCGAACGCCGCTTTTTATTACATAGAAACTATTTTAAGAACATTCAATAGATTCGGATCCAAAGGTTTATCATTTTTAATAGCCTTCGCAAACGGGACAAGCACGATTTCATCATTCTGAATCCCTACCATTACATTCCGCTGGTCTTCCAGAAGCGCGTCTATTGCGGCAACGCCCATACGTGTCGCAAGAATACGGTCCTGTGCCGAAGGCGAACCGCCACGCTGCAAATGACCTAATATAGAAACGCGGACATCGAATTGCGGATATTCCGTTTTCACACGTTCGGCAACGCCCATTGCCCCGCCTGTAATTTCACTTTCCGCAACAAGCACGATACTGCTATTCTTCGATTTACGGAAACCCGTCTCAATCATCTCCGACAATTGGTCTTTCTGCAACGATATTTCCGGGATAATTGCAGCTTCGGCGCCGGATGCAATAGCACCGTTCAAAGCAAGAAAACCGGCGTCACGCCCCATAACCTCAATAAAAAACAGTCGTTCATGAGAAGATGCCGTATCGCGAATTTTATCGACACACTCAACGATTGTGTTTAACGCCGTATCATAACCAATCGTCGTATCTGTCCCGTACAAATCGTTATCAATCGTACCGGGCAGACCCACAATCGGATAATTATATTTCTGAGCAAAACTACGCGCACCTGTCAGGCTGCCGTCGCCGCCAATAACGACCAACGCATCTATTCTATGGCTGATCAGGTTTTCATAAGCTTTCGCCATCCCCTCCGGTGTTTTAAATTCCTCGCTGCGAGCTGTTTTAAGAATCGTACCACCCCGTTGTATGATATTACTGACATTCTGTGTTTTAAAGTCTTCAATCTCATTTGATATAATACCTTTATACCCACGATAAATGCCTTTCACGGCCATTCCGTTAGCAATTGCAGCACGCGTTACCGCACGTACCGCTGCATTCATTCCCGGAGCATCACCTCCTGAGGTCATAACTCCCACACATTTGATTTCTGACATAATTATACCTGTTTTTAAAACCTAAACCGATGCAAAGATAACACAAGTTAAGCGCAATACAAAATATGCCGTTTCTTTTCCGGGGCGCAGATGATCGTATCAGTTATTCTCTTTGGTTAATGTGTACGTTTTTCCTGTTTTTGTATGGAACGTTGTCACGTAGTAAACGGTTCCATTTTCGTTGTTCTTTTCAGAGACGCAGTCTGTACCGGCAATTTTTATGGGGACGTTAGTCCTTACCTTGCACTTGTTTCCCAATCGGGATGTTATTACAGCCGTTGTCAACTGCCGGTTTTGCCAGTCGAGGGCTACCTCAAAGCCGCCACGGGCGCGCAGGCCACTGATCTTGCCTTCGTCCCAGGCAGAGGGGAGAGCGGGCAAGAGGTGCAACTCGTCAAGGTGGCTTTGCAGGAGCATCTCGGTCATGCCGGAAAGTCCGCCGAAGTTACCGTCAATCTGGAAAGGAGGATGGGCACAAAAGAGGTTGATGTAGCTTCCGCCACCGTTGGTATAGTTCGCCGAGCTGTTGCCGGTGACGCGGAGCAGATTACGCAACAGACGGTAGGCATGGTCGCCGTCAAACAGACGCGCCCATGTATTGATTTTCCAGCCAAGCGCCCAGCCTGTACCGTCGTCGCCGCGCAATTCGAGGCTGCGGCGACACGCAGCAGCATATTCAGGTGTGGTGAGCGGACTGACTTGACGGCCCGGAAAAAGGCATATTAAATGAGAAATGTGGCGATGATGCGGTTCAGTGTCCTCAAAATCAAGATACCATTCCTGCAGGTTGCCTTTGCGTCCGATTTGGAGCGGGTATAATCTGGCGCGTTTTTCGAGCAGAAGTTGTCGGTAGTCCGCATCAATGTTCAGAATCCCGGCGGCTTCAATCAGATTGGTAAATAAATCGTAGATGAGCGTCATGTCGCACGTTGTGGCAATCGAAACGGACTGGCGTTTGCCATGTGTGTCGATGAAACTGTTTTCGGGGGAAGTGGCGGGAGAGGTCACCAAGTAGCCGTTCCGGTCTTCCGTCAACCAGTCGAGGATGAAGTCGGCGGCGCTTTTCATGATCGGATAGGCGAAATCGCGCAAATAGCCGTCGTCACCGTTGAAGCGGTAATGTTCATAGAGGTGTTGCGACAGCCAGGTACCTCCCATCGGCCAGTTTGCCCATTGGGGATCGCCTTTGCCACGGTTACCGACAGGGTTTGTCTGCGCCCAGATATCGGAATTATGGTGCAGACACCAGCCGTTCATGCCGTAGAAGTTTTGCGCGGTAGCCTGCCCGTTCACTGACATCTCTCGCACGCGGTTCAGTAGTGGCAGGTGCATTTCGGAAAGGTTTGCCGATTCGGCCGGCCAGTAATTCATTTCGTAGTTGATATTAGTCGTATAATTGGAACTCCACGGCGGACGCACCTCGTTGTTCCACATACCTTGCAGATTGGCGGATATGCTGCCCGGACGCGAACAGGAGATAAGCAGGTAACGGCAGTACTGGTAATAGAGTGTTTCCAGTGATTTGTCATCACCGCCGTTAAAGTAAGCCACTAACCGTTCGGGGATGGGTCGGTCGACGGCCGGCGCCGGGTCACGGAGGGTGAACGCGACGCGGTCGAAATAACCCTTGTAGTCGTTGACGTGCGCTTCTTTGATGTCGTCGTAGCTCTTGCCGCTTGCACCGGCAAGGTGTTTGCCGGCTATTTCCTTTTCGTCGCGTCCTTCCTTGAACGGATCTTTGTCGAAACCGTTGAAACTTGTCGCGGCAGAGAGTATCAATACGGCTTGCGAGGCGCCGCTAACGTTCACGGCCTGCCCTTCGGCTGTCACTTTGCCGTCTTTGGCGATGACTTTCGCCAACAGACGAAAACGCATTCCGGCATCGTCCCGGTATATGACGGGGACGGGTTCATCGTTATAATAACTCGGATCAGCATGAGCCGGAGCGCGACCGTCCATCACGAGGATGTTGTTGTCTTTGGTCGACACTGTGAACTTCAAGGGGCTGTTGAGTGAAAAATCAAAATTGAGCGCTCCTTTCTTGCCGGCATCTAAACGTATAATGATCACCTGATCGGGGGCGGAGGCGAAGATTTCACGGCTGTACGCCACGCCGCCGGCCTTGAAGCGCGTCGTGGCGACAGCATTGTTGAGGTTGAGGTCCCTGTAGTAATCGCTCACTTCGCCCGCATAGCGCTGGTTAATAACGAGGTCGCCGAGCGGGGCATACGACTCGGTGTAGTAGCCCTGCATGTTCTTCAATAAGGTAGTCGCTTTGCCGTAATCCTCCCTGTCAAGCGCTTCCCGTATAAGCGGGAGGTATTTGGGCGCGTCGGGATTAGGATTCGGGTCTACCGGTCCGCCCGCCCACAAAGATTCTTCGTTGAGTTGTATCAGTTCCCTGTCCGTCCCCCCGAAGATCATCGCTCCCAGCCGGCCATTGCCCACCGGAAGCGCCTCTACCCATTCCTGGGCCGGCTCGTCGTAATACATTTTTAATGTGGTTTCCTCTGCATCGTTCGAAAAGATGTTGCATGACGTGATACTATACGTCATGAGCGCAGCCGTAGCAAAGACGAGTGGCAAGTAGCAAATGATAGTGCGATTCACTGTTTGTTTCATAATATAAATTTAATTGTTATACTCTGTTTATACAAAAACACTGGTTTCTAAAGCGGCACATGTGTTCTCAAATCGCAAATTCAACTATCAAATGTAACAAACTTGATCATACGATCCGAGAAATGCTTTTTAAACGAGGCAAATGTACATAAAATTCTTCAATAAAACACAGACAAATAAAAAATGTTTTTGCCATCCTTAATCCGCTTGCCCTATACCTCTCCGTAAACGGAATCTCGTTGAAGTTTCCTCTGCAAAAAAAATCATTTCGTGTGCACTTGGAAATCACAGAATTTTCATATAGTTTTGCAAGAAAAAACGTACATGGAAATTCTTTTACACAAAAATAAACGCGCATTGCCGCTTCTTATTCACCTTTTGGGGTGGGCGCTTTTTATTTATGTTACTCTTCCTAATTTCGAC
>JAIRMH010000024.1 GCA_031258835.1 Tannerella sp. | reverse complement strand
GGTAAGGCTTTGGTGGCTGCCGGCCCCAAGTTGGGTTAATATTTGACGGCGACGGCATGGATTCGGGTTCCTGAAGCGCATAAGGAAGGCTGCTCACAGACAAAGGGAGTGGCCTTTTTTATGTATTTACCTTCGGAAAAACAGACGTGGATGTTGTTGTACCGGTAGTACGGGTTGTGTTAGTATAGCGGAACGACACGGGACGATTGGGCAGAGGCAGAGCATGTGCTCTGCCTTTTGTATTTGTTATGGGATGATTTCGGAGACTATTGGGCCGAAGGGGCCTTTTTCTCCTTTTTCGTTCTGCCATGCGATTGCGAAGTATGCTGTTTTTCCTCTCTCTGCCAGCGAGAAATTTATGCGGTATGGGGTACGTGTTGCGAGGTGGTGTTTTGTTAATTGAGCGTGGGTGGAGGGGGGTTCGGGCAGGACGTCGTAAATTATGACTGCGCCGTATATTCCGTAGGGTTTTGCGTATGAAGGTTTATCGCCCCTGCTTTGTATTGCTTTTTCGTGGAAATGCACTATAAAATTTACTGTTCTTTGAGAGCTCCTTATTTCTTAAAATGCGCTCTGTATTTACGTAAATGCGCTCTGTATTTACGTAAATGCGTTCCATATTTACGTAAATGCGCTTCATATTTACGTAAATGCGTTCCATATTTACGTAAATGCGTTCTGTATTTCCCGAAATACGTTCTTCATAAAAAGACACGCAACTTACCGATACGTATTTCGACGCCGTCGGTAAAGAAATTATATCCGTATATACACTTATCCGTTCCATAACAACCGGGAAGGTAAGTATATTTTTTAAAACGCCAAATAAAACAATAAAAAAATGTACCTTTGTAACAAATATCAACACTATGAATAATACCGAACTCGGTAAAAAAGGAGAAACAGTAGCCGTCGAATACCTGAAAAAAAAAGGATACAATATACTATACCTTAACTTTAGATACCGACGTCTCGAAATAGATATAGTAGCAGAAATACATAATGTACTCGTAATAATCGAAGTGAAAACCAAATCCTCACAAAATATCGCACCCCCTGAAAGTAAAGTGGACAACAAAAAAATACTTAACATCGTAAACGCAACAGATAAATATATCAATAAATTTAATGTGGATATGCCCGTACGATTCGACATAATAACCATCGTAGGGAAAATACCAAACATCAAAATAGAACATATAGAAAACGCATTCCGTGCGCCGCTGACATCATACTAAAAAATAAACAGACAACCAATCAACGTGAAAACAACAGACAACATACACAATCTAATAACCTTAGAATCCGTTCCGTCAACCAACGATTACCTAAAAGAATTGTCCGCAAAACAAAAAAAACCCGAAGGTTTCGCCGTCTTTAGCAAAACGCAAACAAAAGGAAAAGGACAAAAAGAAAACCGATGGGAAACGGAAAAAGGAAAAAATATCGCCCTCAGTATGCTATTCTATCCCGAATTCCTCCCCATAAACCGCAGCTTCCTGCTATCAGAAGCCATCGCCCTCGGAGTAAAAGACGCAATAGAAGAAGAATCCCTACAAATAGAAATAAAATTCCCAAACGACATCTATCACAAAAACCAAAAACTCGGAGGAATACTGATGGAAAACGAAATAATAGGCACAAAAATAACAAGCACAATCGCCGGAATAGGTCTCAACGTCAATCAGGAAACATTCCCCAAATACATCCCAAATCCAATCTCGCTAAAACAAATACTAAACCGCGAAATAACCGTAGAAACCCTGCTCGAAAAACTAATCTCCCAAATAAAACAAAGATATTCCCTGCTAAAAAACGGAAATACCGCCAAAATCATCAGAGATTATCATGATGCGCTATACAGAAAGTCGGGAATATTCCAATACCAAGACAAAAACAGCCGATTCAAAGCAGAAACAGTCAAAGTGTCCGACAACGGAATACTGTACCTCAAAACAACCGAAAAAGAAGAAAGAAAATACGCCTGCAAAGAAATCAAATTCCTCTAAAAGAAAAACATCCCTATCCGGTAAACCGCAAAACTTAAAAACCAGGCCAGAGCAGTCGTATAAAAAATAACAAACAAAGCCCACTTCCACGACCCAGACTCACTCCTTATCGCAGCAATAGTGGCAATGCAAGGAAAATAAACCAGCACAAACAACAAAAACCCAATAGCAACCAAAGGCGAAAAAACAAGATTGCCATCCCTGTCGCGTTCGGTACGCAGACGATCGGAAAGTAAAGCCTCGTCATCATCACCACCGGTATAAATGATCCCCATCGTACTGACAATAATCTCCTTTGCCGTCATCCCCGAAATAAGCGCTGCACTAATCTTCCAATCAAAACCCAACGGACGCATAACAGGCTCCACAAACCGCCCAATACGACCAATAAAAGAATTACTCTTCTGCTCCTCAATCCTTAGGCGGTTAATCTCCCCAACCTGCAACTCAACAGATGCAGAGTCCTCAGGCCGATCCGAAACAGTCGCCCTGAGTTCGGCAATCTTACCGTCGTAAACCGCATCGCCCCCGGTATCCCTCGGATAATACTCCAGAAACCAGACAACAATAGAGGCAACAAGTATAATACCGCCCATCTTTTGTAAATATTGCTGCGTCTTGTCCCAACAGTGACGTACCATCGCCTTAAAAGTAGGCATCCGGTAAGGCGGTAGCTCCATCACAAACGGCAAGTCCTCGCCACGGACAAGAAATCGCTTGAAAATCCGAGCCATGATGATAGCAAGAAATATCCCAGTAATATACAGCCCGAAAAGTACAAGCCCGCCATGATCAGGAAAAAACGCGCCAACCAACAAAATATACACCGGAAGACGCGCCGAACAAGACATAAGCGAATTGACAAGCATAGTAATCAGACGCGTATTGCGACTCTCTATAATCCGAGTGCTCATAATCGCCGGTACATTACAGCCAAATCCCATTATAAGCGGAATAAAAGACTTACCGTGCAAACCCATCTTCTGCATAAACTTGTCCATAATAAATGCAGCACGAGCCATATAACCGGTATCCTCCATAAAAGAAATAAAAAGGTAGAGTATCACAATATTGGGCAGGAAAACAATAACCGAACCCACACCGCCCACTATGCCGTTTATCAACAAGTCCTTGAATTGCCCTTCCGCAATGTTACTGTCAAGCAGAGAACTGAAAGCGGTCACCGCCGATTCAAGCCATTTCATAGGATATTCACCCAACAGAAAGGTATGTTCAAACATAAGAAACATAAACAAAAAGAAGATAGGAAAACCTGCAAGTTTGTTTATGACGATGCGGTCTATTCTGTGCGTAATTTTAAGCGTATCCGTTGTCCCTTCACAAAAAGTTTGCTTGAGTGCGCCGTTGATAAACCCGTAGCGAGCGTTGGTCATGGCTATTTCAACGTCTTCACGGAAATCCTCACGGATGTACGTGGAATGTATGTCTCGTTCCGCCAGGATCTTCTTTGCGTTAGGTAGATTGCAGATAAGAGACTCACCGAACGTATCACCTTCAAGCAACAAAATACTTAAATATCGCCTCGATGTTTCACCTCCCAGCTCTTTTTGTTCGTTAAGCAGATGCTTCACGTGTTCGATGCCGGTCTCTATCTCCTCGCCGTAGTTGATGTGGACATGACGTGCTATCGGGTTGCAGCGCTCATATACCTCTATTATCGTATCGAAAAGCTTGTCGACGCCATTGCCAGATTTAGCTACTGTCGGCACTATCGGATAACCTATCATTTCGGCAAGCGCCTTATAATTGAACTGAGCGCCGGATTTTTCAAGTTCGTCGTACATATTCATGGCGATAACTACCGTTGCATCCATGTCTATGAGTTGTGTCGTCAGATACAGGTTACGTTCGATGTTTGATGCCGAAACGACGTTGAGAATGATGTCGGGTTTACCCTTGACGATGTAATCTCTCACGTAGATTTCTTCAGGGGAATATGCCGACAGGGAATATGTACCGGGCAGGTCTACCAAGTTGAAAGTATATCCTTTGTGGGTGAATTTACCTTCCTTGGCGTCGACGGTTACTCCGCTGTAATTACCGACCCGTTCGTGTGTTCCGGATGCGATATTGAACAGTGAGGTTTTGCCTGAGTTAGGGTTTCCGACAAGTGCTACGTTGATGATTTTACTTTGTTCGTCAGCCAATGACAGCAGTTTATCCTCGTCGAGCACTAACGGCAGATTTTTTGGATTGTTATTGGGGGCATTCAAGACGTCTTGTCCGGTAACGATTTCTATCAGTTCCGCCTCGCTGTGACGGAGGGAGACTTCGTAATCCATTATACGGTATTCAGTGGGGTCTTGTAGTGGCGCCTTGGTAATCATTTCTACCCGTTTACCCTTTGCAAATCCCATTTCAACGATTCTTCTACGGAATGCACCACGTCCCTTCACTTTTGTTATTATGCCGCTTTGTCCGTGCTTCAATTCGGATAGTTTCATCTATGTATATTTAACATATTTTTATTTCGTTAATAAATAACCAATTAACGGTTTTATCATCATTTATTTTGAAAAAAATCGTACCTTTGCAAAACATTTTGCGCTTAAAAACGTTTTATAGGCAAAGAGTGTTATTTCATTAGTTATAGTTAAGGGTTAGTATGGAAAGGTTGGCGAAGTGATTCGACAGCCTTTCGTTTTTTAGCGGGCATGGTAATGAAGCGGCCGCAACATCTTTCGTTATTGATTTGTGGCATGTTAGGGCGTCTATTGCTTTCTTGACGGCGTTGTTGTTTCGCAGGGAGTAGATTATCGATCCCTGTGCGAGGTAGTAATGCCGGATTATTTCTTGCGCGAGTATATCGGATATCTGTTTGCGGTACAAGTTAAGGTCACGATCGAGGTCAGGTTTCAACTTCTCCGACAGTGCTTTTAGTTCATCTGATGCGGAATTTATATATCCTTCAAACTCCATGATTTCACGGAGTTTATTAAGCGCCTTTTCGCTTTGGCGATCGTATGCAAAATTATTTTTCTTGACGTAATCAACAAATTCCATCCATACGGAATCCGATAGTGTAAATGTTTCCGGTTTTGCGATGTGCGGATGTTTTTGACGCCATTGAACTACGAAATTAAAGAACATGTTTTGGTTGTCGAGATAATATATCATTGTTGGCGTTTTATCGTTTTGTATCAGGATGTCCGGAGTGATGCCGCCGCCGTCACGCACTTCCCGTCCGTTTGCCGTATAAAATATATTTGTCAAGCTATCCGGGATGTTCAGGCCGCTTCCGTTATTTTGTGTCGAGTAGTTGACGGCCTGGATACATCTGCCGCTTGGAATGTAGTATTTGGCGGTGGTAAGTTTGAGTTGTCCGTTATATGGCAGTGAAAACGTTGACTGTACGAGCCCTTTACCATATGTTTTGTTTCCTACGATTATTGCTCTATCGAGGTCTTGCAGTGTCCCTGCGAATATTTCGGACGCTGAGGCGGAGTGTTTACTTACTATGACTGCAAGCGGAATATCCGGTTCGACCGGATTTTGTGTAGTGTAAAATTCTCTATTTTGTTCGGGGTATTTTCCTTTCATCGTCATCAGGAGTTTTCCCTTTGGTATAAAGAAGTTAAGCATTTTAAGACAGTCCTCTAACACACCTCCGCCATTATCGCTTAGATCGATGATAAGCGCTTTGAGATCATGATTTTTTTTCATCCCATTGATTGCCGATAAAACTTGTTGGGCGGAATGTGTCGTAAAACTTGCCAGATAGATGTATCCGACATTTTCTGTCAGCATATCGTAGTGTGTAACAGGGTCTATTTCGATACGTTCACGTGTTATGATGGCCTCTCGTTGGGATTTTTCCCCGTATCTTTGGAATTGTATTTTCACTGTTGTATTTGGCTGTCCCTTCAATTTTTCACTTGCGAACGAGGACTGTTTGCCGGTCATCTTTTCACCGTTTATTTCCACAATAACATCACCGGCTTGCAGTCCTGCCTTATTAGCGGGCATCCCGACATACGTTTCGGCAACATATATATTATTACTGTCTGAGGCGATTACAGCTCCGATACCGCCATATTCACCTGTTGTATGGAGAATAAATTCAGGGATTTCATCTTCCGATATATATTCGTTGTACGGGTCGAGTAGTTGCAACGTATAATTAATGTTTTTTTGAATAATTTCTTGTGGAGGTATTGAATCTACGTAGTGAAGTATTAGCTCTTTGAAGAGTGCGTTATATATACTTAAATTTTTTGCGACGTCGAATTGTGCCTTATCCGAAAGTTGTGAACCTGCCTTACCCGTCGACGTCATCAATATGATACCGTATATTGATAACCTGATGAACTGTTTCATTTTATGATTACTGTTGAGAGGAACAAAGTTAATAAATTTTTTTTGGACTCTATCTCATACTGAACTCGCACCCGCAGTATGTCTGGTTATAGAATCCGTTTTGGCGGAGCAATTCATTTCGTCGAATACTCAAGCCGTCTTTACGCCAATTTCTATCAAGAAATGTCAATTGATGATGCGATACGGCTTGAATTCCTGATTCCGTTATTTGTTGCAAGTTTTTCCACCGTGAAGCTCCAAGTGTTGTAGCGACAGCATCGAAACCGTTTTTATCGGCATATTTCGCTGTTTCGGACAGACGAAACAGGAAACATGCTTTGCAACGTTTACCGCGTTCCGGTTCATCTTCGAGTCCGTTAATTTTATCAAGCCACTCCTCGTGATCATATTTGCATACTATTATCCGCAGGCCGATTTTATCGGCATATTTCACAATTTCATCTCTACGTGATTCGTATTCTTTTTTCGGAAAGATGTTAGGATTAAAATAAAACAGCACGGGATGTATATTGTTTCCGGTGAGGGATTCCATCACCGGAGCTGCGCAGGGCGCACAACATGTATGTAAGACGAGGTTTATTTCTTTTAAATTAATTATCGTACAAAGGTAAAGATTATCTTTTAATATAAATATCACTCAGCACAAACTTTTTTATAACCTGTTGTGCATTTATTAAAATAAA
>JAIRMH010000280.1 GCA_031258835.1 Tannerella sp. | reverse complement strand
GCCTTGTGCAGACCGTTTATGCCCAGCGTCGTATTTCCGTTTTCGGAAAAATCGCTTCCGGTAGTGTTTACGCTGCTGTACTTCCGATAGTCGCGGGTAGCCACCAGCGTGGCTTCGACGCTGTGTTTCCCGAAAATATTCTTGTACGTCAGGATATTGTCTATCAGCCAACTCTCCGTCGAATTATTATTGATATTTCCGTTAGCGCTACTCAGCAGACTTTGATACGTGGCCGGCGAATAGCGTGTTGGATCGTCGTATGCCCCCTCCTTTACATAGTGTGTTTCGTAGTAGAAGTTGCCCGACTGGTTTTTACTAAGGTTGCCTGCATAGTTGAAACGATAGCTCAATCCTTCTATCCATGGGACTTTGACGACGGCAAAGGCGTTGAGGCGGAAATTGTTCCGCACGTCGATATTGTCGCGCGAGCCGTTCGTAACGCCCCACAGGGGATGCGTCCCCGACTGTGTATAAGGATATTTTTCTATCAGTTTGTTCTCCTCGTCGCGATAAACGACACCGTATGGCGACATCACATAGGCTGAGCCGAGATTCGCTCCCGCTCCGGAATAGTCCGAACGGGAATAAGCGCCGTCCAATCCTATTTGCAGCCAGTCGGTGATGTCGGTATTGACTTTGGCCAAAACAGACACACGGTCGTAATCGTCGCCAACCACAATGCCCTGGTTGGCGGCATATGACGTGGACAAATAATAGTTCATCCGCTCGCCTGCGCCCGAAACAGTGACCTGATAATCCTGAATGTACCCCGTGCGAGTAGTAAGGTCGAACCAGTCGGTTTCCAGTCCGGCATTCATCCGTTCCGTTTCCTGCGGTTTCATCCACGAGAGATCGGTGTTGTTGTTGCGCGCCAGCACGGATTCGAGCCACTGTTCGCTTTTCATCAGTTCCGGGCGGTTTTGCCAAGTCTCCATGCTACCAGAGGCATTGAAGGAGACAATCGGTTTTCCCGTGCGTCCCTTCTTTGTAGTGATGATAATGACGCCGTTGGCCGACCGCGATCCGTAGGCGGCGGCAGAAGTGGCATCCTTGAGGATGTCGTACGAGGCAATGTCGTTCGGATTGATGTCGTTAAGGCTTCCCAGATAGATGACGCCGTCGACGACAATTAGCGGGTCGTTGGAGCCGGAGATGGTTTTCTGTCCGCGCAACTGCATTGACGGCTGTCCACCGGCGGAGTTCGTCGCGCCGATGTCCAACCCGGCCACATTGCCTTTCAGCGCTTCGAGTGCGTTCAGGTTCGACGCCAGCGCAATGGGCGAATCTTCGAGCCGGACGGAAACGACCGATCCGGTGAAGTCCTGTCTTTTGGCCGTACCGTAACCGATGACGATCACTTCGTCCAGCGCCTGCAAGTCTTCAAACAGCGTAATGACGATGTTCCGCTGATTTCCAACGGATAATTCCTGCGAAACATACCCAATGTAAGAAATCCGCAGGACGGCGTCGTCGCCGACAGATAGCAAAAAGTTGCCGTCGACATCGGTGATGATCCCGTTCGCCGTTCCTTTTTCACTAATATTCGCCCCGATAACAGGTGCGCCGTAGTTATCCACAACCGTCCCCGTAATCGTTCGCTTTTGCTGAGCAGATTCATTTTCGGCAGCGTTCCGCCTGGAAAGAATAATATTTACGCCTTCCATAGCATATAACAGATCCGTCTTTTCGAAAAGACGATTTAAAACTTCGCGCACAGGCTTGTTTTTCACACGTATGGAAACGTTTTGCGCCAGGTTTACTTCCCTGTTGGAGACAAAAAGATAGTCTGTCTGGCTTTCAATTTCTTCCAATACGTCTTTGAGTTGGGCATTATGCCGGTTCAAGTTTACCCTGGCATTTTGCGAATTTGCATTGTCGGCAAAAGCAAAGCCGGTAAATACGAGTAATAGGAATAAAGTTAATCGCATAATTCTAAAAATATGTATGTATGGGTTGTTTTTCTGTAACAAAACCCCGGATGAAAAAATTTTCTTCATATCTTTGTATTTGATTTGTAAATAAAATAGGTATATTTTTCACATGTACTTGTTTGGAATCGGCGTATGTTGACGCATATGCCGATTTGTTTTTCTCTTATCGATACTTCTTCAACGCTTCTTTTTTATCATAGGCAATTTGTTTTTAGGGTTAAACATTTTTTTTATAAACTATATCAAACGTTCTTTTTCAATAAATATAAATGATATCCGACTGTTCTTCTCTTTTGTACGCAAAACGAAAATCGTTCTGCAAGACCCGTAAAGCATGGTCGATTCCGTCAACGATGCGAAATTTCCCCCAATATCCCAGTTTCTTCACCTTATCGGTCTGTATAACCACTTTTACATCGAAATATTTTTCAAACAAAAGCATGATTTCTTCAAACGATTCATCTTCGATCACAATAAGGCCTTCTTTCCAGCGGTATTTATTAAAATTAGTAGCCGAAACGACAAGTTTACCATCTATCAAAGTAGCTGTCTCTCCGGCATTAAGGTAAACGGTGTCACCATTTTCTTCCGTTTTATGCAGTTTCAGTTTTCCGGTAAACAGCGCCACCTCGAAATCGTCGCCGTTATTGTACGATTCAATATTGAAACTTGTCCCCAATACTTCCAGCTTGTATTGGCCGGCATTTATGATAAACGGCTTTTCGGCGTCTTTGGCGACATCGAAAAAACCTTCGCCGTCTAATTCCACCACACGCTTATTCTGGAAAAATCCGGGATATTTCATTGTCGTATTCGAATTAAGCCAGACGGTCGACCCTTCAGCCAGCATCAACGAAGTGCGACTGCCCGACGGGACATATACGTTTTGCATCGACAGGCTAAGTTCGTTCATCTTGTAGTCGCCGTAAAAATAGCTAAAAACAATCACGACAATGACGACGGACGCCGCCCTGAACAGAATCCGGAAAAGGGGTTTTGGAGACGATTGTCGTTTCGCCGTCATTGCCTGAATTTCACTTTCATCGACGATGAGGGAAGCGTCAAAACGTATTCGTTCCCGAACAAACTGTTGCCGATGCGATTCGTCGCTTTCCAGCCACAGTCGTATTCCCTCTTTCTCTTCTTCCAGGACATCCCCGGCAAAGTAACGTATAAGTATATGTTGATCTATTTTCATTCCATGCGTATATGTGTTCTATTGATTAGAGCAACTGAAAGGCATGAAATCCCAAACTTTATGAAATAATTTTTGAAAACGTGTCCCGTCGGGCGATTTTTCCTCCACAAACTTAATGCCTGTTATTGTCGCGCCGGCTTTCGCGATCAAATATCGTCAACAGACAAGCAAAAATGC
>JAIRMH010000097.1 GCA_031258835.1 Tannerella sp. | reverse complement strand
GGTTGCCTGTCGGCACAACCTGTTACCACGCCGTTTATAATCTGGCCTTTTGCCGCCACAATTACCCCACATACAAATATATATTGAAATAAAATTTTTCTTATTATGTTCATATAACCATGCTGTTTTTGACGCCGCAAAGGTATGGCGGTTGCAAAAACCGCACAATCCCCGTTTGTAGGGATTTTACATATATGCACTAACCATTAATAGGGATATCCCCTCTTCCTTTTTTTCATAGAACAGTTCATTCAAGAACAGTTCATTAACGGTTTTGCCCTGCTAAATATGTTCCGTCAGGTTGTAGTTTCCAATATATTCACCATTGAAGAATAGTTTTTTCATTTTTAAGTTAATCGCTCATGACTTCATGCTAATAGAAGTCAAAAAAAATCTGTTATTTTCCACTTCTTTTTATGAATTATTTTGTGATGTCCGTCCACCAAAATGACCTCATTTCTTTGGCAGGTATGAAGCAGTCGCCAACGGACGGAGAATTGCTTCGTCGTTTCGCCCCTCGCAAAGGACGAAATACGGCAATATTTGGCTGACATATGACAGTAGTTTTCTTCTGTAAAGAAAACTTTTTTCATTTCATGTACTTGGAAATTCGGAATTTTCATGTATTTTTGCGCCGGATAAAGTGAGTAATGACTGTTTATAAATCGTTGGCGTCATTATGGGGTATTTGATATCTATTTTTAGAGAGATACGATTTCCTGTCATTTTCACTATATATATTATATATTTATTTGTTGTTATATTAATAAATTAATGTTATGAATTTAAAATTAAAATCGAAATGGCGAATATTCGCTGAAAAAACCGACAAATTCATTTGGGCGAGTGCATTCCTGTTAACTGCCGCTCTGCCAATAACTGCTGTCGAAAATCTTAACACAACAGGACAAGCAATTGCCTCTGTACAGCAAACGATTAAGATAACAGGTTATGTTACAGATGCTTCCGGGGGCGGAGGGGGAGATCCCCTTATTGGTGCAAGCGTTGTGGAGAAAGGAACCACCAATGGGATTATAACCGACGTAAATGGAAATTTTTCAATTACCGTTTCATCCGGTGCGACTTTAGTTGTTAGCTACCTTGGCTACCAGCCGAAAGAAGTGATTGTGGAAGCGGGGAAAACCCACTATGAAATTACATTGAGCGAAGATCTACAGGCGCTGAACGAAGTAGTGGTAGTGGGCTATGGCGTACAAAAGAAACGTGATTTGACCGGCGCTATTTCTTCCGTAAAAATGAGCGACGAACCGGTTGGAACGTTTTCAACCATCAGTCATGCTTTGGCCGGTAAAGCCGCCGGTTTAAACGTGTCTCAAACGAGCGCGCAGGTAGGTGGTAACACCAAATTCCGTATTCGCGGAGAGACATCTATCAATGCCGGAAACGATCCATTGATTATTATTGACGGATTCCCGGTAACCTCCAATCCGAGTCCCGGTTCGGGAAACCGGTATTCTTCCGGATCCACGGACAATCTGTTGGAATCCATCAATCCGGACGACATCGAATCCATCGAAGTGTTGAAAGATGCAAGTTCTACGGCTATTTACGGCGCGCGTGCAGGTCACGGCGTGATTATCATTACCACCAAACGCGGGAAAGTAGGTAAATCCAAAGTGACTTATTCGGGTAACTATTCGGTTCAAAACATGAAAAACCCCTATAAAATGCTGAATGCTCAAGATTTTATGGATCGCCGCAATAAAGATCAGTATGAAAACTGGATGAAAAACAACGGACAGGGTATTTATGGGCAATATATCACGCCGAACGCGAATCCCGCCCCGTTTGTAGCTCCTTATACAGAGGCGGAAATCGCCGCTGCAAAAACAACCGACTGGTTTGGCGCCGTAACGCGCACCGGACAGCAACAAACACATAATGTATCATTGACCGGAGGGAATGAAGCCACTCAATATCTGGTTTCGCTCAACTATTTTGCTCAGGAAGGGGTGATTAAAACGAATGAACTGGAACGCTATACGACAAATGTTAATCTGGATCACCAGGTTTCCAAATATGTAAAAACCGGTATTTCATTGAATTTAAGCCGTAACGATTATAATAGTGTGGCTTTGGGTGACAGTGACTGGGAGAATGCCGGCGTGATACCTGCTGCCGTACATTCCGTCCCGTACATTCCTGTTCGTGACGAAAACGGCGAGTATACGACGAATCCGTACATGGGGCAACTTCCGAACGCGGCTTCTTTGCTTGAAATCACTGACCGTACCACAAAAGATCGCCTGTTAGGAAGCGTTTATTTGGAACTCAAGCCGATCAACGATTTGACGATCCGCGGTTCGTTAGGCGCTGACCGCAAATATGCGAAGCGCCGTCAATATGTGCCGACGTCGACCATGTATGGTGCCCGTGTGAATGGACAAGCTACGATTGTACAGGATGATAAATTGGATCTCTTGATGGATTTGACGGCTACCTATGTGAAAGAAATCGGCGATCACAGCCTGACGGCTTTAGTCGGTTATTCTTATCAGGAAATGTCGTCCGAATGGGTGAGAGCAGGGAATGACAACTTTCCGCTGGATGGGTTTTTGTATAATAATTTAGGCGCCGGTAATAATGCAAAACCGGATGTAGGTTCATCGGCGTCAAGAAGTTCGATGAGTTCTTATTTTGCACGTGTGAATTACTCTTATCTGGACAGATACTTATTGACTGCTACGTTGCGCGCCGACGGCGCCTCTAACTTTATGCCGAAAGAACGTTGGGGATATTTCCCGTCGGCATCCGTCGGGTGGCGTTTTACGGACGAAGCCTTTCTGGAAGGAACGAAAACGATTCTTTCCAATGGTAAATTGCGTGCCGGTTATGGTGAAACGGGTAATTCCAATGTGGGGCTTCGCATTTACGACACGTATGGCGTCAGCGGCGAATACGTTTTCGGCGACTCGAAGTATGTCGGGATGGGCGCTACCAAACTGGGAAATCCGAAATTGACATGGGAAACGACCAAGGAGTTTAATGTCGGTTTAGATTTAGGATTTTTGAATAATCGTATTAATTTGACGGCGGAATATTACAATCGTGTTATTTCCGACTTGCTGCAAACCAGCGTGCCGCTGCCGTTTTATAATGAAATAACCACCATTGCCGACAACGTTGGCGAAACGCAGGGTAAAGGAATTGAATTGACCCTTAACACTATCAACGTGAATCGCAATGACTGGTTCTGGTCAACCGACTTGACGTATGCGCACAATGAAGACCGTTGGAAAACACGCCGTGACGACTGGACGCCGGCTGTTTACGAATCGGCTACCGATTATATCCGATCCATCTATGTTTATAAAACCGACGGTTTGATGCAGCCTGGCGAAACAAGGCCGGCATGGCAGCCGGCGTTGCTACCGGGACAAATCAAAATTCAAAATCTGGCGGATGCAGAAGGCGCTGCCGATAAAATGGATCAATACGACCGCGTCTTATTGGGATCCCGTGATCCGGACTTTGTTTTCGGATTCAACAATACCGTTCGTTACAAGCAATTTGATTTTAACATCTATTTCTATGGTGAAGTCGGCGCTTGGAAAGGACGCAGTTATTACGAACAGTGGGCGAATGGATTTGTAGACGCAAATATTGTCAATAAGTCAGAGGCTTCCAAATATGTTTGGAGCCATGACAATCAAAATACAACCTATCCAAGCGCTATCCCATCTACTTATGCGAGTTACGAAAACAGTTCGGATTACTGGTACAGGAAAATCAGTTTTGTCCGTTGCCGGAACATTACGCTGGGCTACACGGTGCCGGTTAAAAATGGATTGAGTAACTTGCGAATCTATGCGGACGTAAACAATCCTTTTGTAATTACGAACTGGAACGGAATCGATCCGGAAACCGACAATTTTGACTCCTCTCGCAATAATGCAGGAGCGTTCAATTATCCAAACGTAACATCCTATAGCTTGGGCCTGAATATTACATTTTAATTAAAAAAAAGAATAAGAACTATGAAAAGAATAAATATCTATGCAGTAATCCTCTTGATGCTCTTTGTGGGCATGCAGAGTTGCGAATTGCAGTCGGAACAATTCAGCGATGTAGATCCGGCCATTTACCCAAAAACGGCGAATGACGCCCGCGATTTAGTCACGTCGGCTGCTTACAGTCCATTTGAAAACGATTGGTACAGTGGAATATTCGGTATTGCTACCGGCTATTTTATTGATGTGGATAT
The DNA here is from genome assembly GCA_031258835.1 of Tannerella sp. Classification (GTDB taxonomy): domain Bacteria; phylum Bacteroidota; class Bacteroidia; order Bacteroidales; family Tannerellaceae; genus Tannerella. The sequence goes on along the minus strand of JAIRMH010000097.1, from coordinate 4,431 downwards.
GGCTACCGATTATGGTTTCTGCTCCTGGGATGACGGCGGCGGCTGGAATCGCTTGCAGTTTGCTCAATGGACGCCTAATGACACCCGTAATGTCACGAATATCTGGCGTGATTATTTGAATAAAATCAGCAAAATGACGTTGACGATTGATCGTATTCAGCCGGTTCAGATGGATGAAAAACTGAAAGCGCAATATGTTGCCGAATTACGGTGCGCTCGCGGATTCATGGCGTTCATCCAATGGGATATGTATGGCCCGATTGTTGTCTCCAGTCTGGAAAATTTGAAAAATCCTACGGCGCGGGAGATTTTGCCGCGTCTGTCGGAAGAAGAAACCCGTACTTATATTGTTACCGAATTGACGGAAGCAGCTAAAGAATTACCATATAGCTACAAAAAAGGCGATTCCAATTACGGTCGTTTCACGAAAGGTTTGTGTCACATGGTTCTGATGAAATTATACATGCAGACGAAGCAGTGGGACAAAGCAATTGCCGAAGGCCGGGAATTGATGAAAGCGGAGTATGGTTACTCTTTGGTGCCTAGTTATGTCGATTTGTTTACACGCGCCAATGAAAAGAACGAAGAAACAATTTTTTCCATCGACTGTAAAGAAGGAACGATGGAAAACGGCTGGTATCCGCACGCCTTGCCCAGCGACTATTCTCTGGCTGGCGTTTGGGAAGGTGGCGGCTGGGGAGGCTATAAAATGACTTGGGACTTCTTCGATACATTTGAACCGGGAGACAAACGCACCAGCTATATTATTTCCGAATATACGACAAAAGCCGGCGTAGTTCGCAACCGGGAGAATAAGGGAACAGATGGCGGCAACTGTCTGCAACACGGCGTAATACCGTTGAAATATGCGTTAGAGCCGGTTAGCGGCGATGCTTGCGATATCGACTACATGGTATATCGTTATGCAGATGCATTGACATTGTTGTCTGAAGCGATTGTCCGTCAGGGCAATGCGGTGACGTCCGAGGCCATAGATTTGCTAAACAGGGTGAGAGTTCGTGCCGGATTAACGGCTTATACGGCGGGAGATTTCACCGATTCGCGCGATTTTCTTGACAAACTGTTGATGGAGCGCGCCCACGAATTATGGTACGAAGGTTGCCGTCGTCAGGATTTGATTCGTGACGGGTCGTATATCCAAACGATGCAAAAGAAATGCCAGGCCTATGGTCAGCCGTTTGTTGCAACGGAAAATTATACCCGTTTCCCTATCCAGGAAAGCATAATTATCCAGGGACAGGGTATTATTGAACAAAATCCGGGCTATTGACGGTTCGTCTGCGATTGAAATTTTTATTAAGGCTGTCCCAATTATCAGGGGCAGCCTTTTTTACGTACAGGCTTCGTCTTCGGTTATGACCTCAAAATGATAACGTATGATCATGAAAGTATTGACAGTAAATAAAAAAAGAGAAGCCGCGTGCCTCACGGCATGCGACTCCTGTTGCTGTTGTTAATAAACAGTGCGGTATTTATAATAGTATTCTGTGCCTAAAAACATCAGTTAGTTACCTTAAATAGACTATTAACCTATCAATAAACTTCACCACAAATTTAAAAATTTCACCCGTGTAAATATGTAATCCATACAGTTTTTTTTCTGTTATAATTTCAATCACTTTTGATAGTGCAAATATCGGCCTGTCGGATTAAGAACTTATTACATACGTGTTAAGATTCTTTTATCATTGTGTTACAAACGTATTACGAAATATTGTATTGTGGATCTATCGTTGAATTTTAAAATATACTCCCTGCTAACGGCTATTTTTTCTGATATTTTCCGGCGAATATACCAACTATTGGGGGTTGTAGATCGTTTTTCGTCACAGTAACTTTGCAGTTCAATAATGATAAGATTTTTGACGGATGATATGTGTAGTAGAAAAAATTCCCCCCAAAAGTCACGTCTTGTATTAGGAGGATATGGGGAGGCTGTTATGAGCCGGATGTTTTATAGCTCTAATTATAAACGGTATTCGAACGCCGAAATGTATAAAGATGCGGATTCCTATGGCCAATTTGATTTACCTCATGTGGTCTTTTTTGTCGGGTATGATTTCGGTAATGGCTGGACGTTAGGTTCGGTGTGGGTGCTTATCACAATGTTGTGCTATTCATTGGCATTACATCCGGATTCGTTGCCGTTATTTCGTCGTCCGATGTTTTTTCATGTATTTTCGATTGTTGCATTTTTGAGTATTTTGATAACTTATTTCGGAGTAAATTTTTTTCTTGGCGGGATGCATAGTTATGCGTAGCGATGCGGTTTTTAGCTATGTTTGAACAGACCGTTTATGGGTGTTATCGCCATTTGTTAGGATGGTTTTGCGGAAAATTTCCTGTAAAATCCCTATTAGTAGGTATTGTATAATACAGAATTTTAACCGACCTTTGTGCTCGAAAATTTTTATATAATTAAAAGATTGAGACTATGAAAATAGAAAAAGTTGTATCTCGTGAGATTCTTGATTCCCGTGGAAATCCTACGGTAGAGGTAGATGTAACATTAGAAAGCGGAGTGATAGGACGCGCTTCTGTACCTTCAGGCGCTTCTACCGGTGAAAACGAAGCATTGGAGTTGCGTGACGGCGATAAGTCGCGTTATCTGGGTAAAGGAACGCTCAAGGCTGTTGCTAATGTAAATAACGTAATCGCTCCTGCGCTTATCGGCATTTCTGCTCTCGAACAACGCGCTATCGATAAGAAGATGCTGGAATTAGACGGTACTCCGACAAAGTCGAACCTCGGCGCTAACGCTATTCTGGGCGTTTCACTGGCGGTTGCAAAGGCGGCTGCGAACTATCTGGATGTCCCTTTGTACCGGTATATTGGCGGGACAAATACCTATACGTTGCCGGTTCCAATGATGAATATTATCAATGGCGGTTCTCACTCCGACGCGCCGATTGCGTTTCAGGAGTTTATGATTCGTCCGGTAGGCGCTTCTTCTTTCAAAGAAGGTTTACGTTGCGGAGCCGAAATATTCCATGCGTTGAAAAAAGTACTCCATGACAGAGGCCTCAGTACTGCAGTAGGCGACGAAGGCGGTTTTGCACCCGCATTGAACGGCACGGAAGATGCTTTGGAGTCAATCATTAAAGCAATAGAAGTATCGGGATACAAGCCGGGCGTCGATGTTATGATCGGCCTTGATTGCGCTTCTTCCGAATTTTATAACGGTGGCATTTACGACTATTCCAAATTCGAGGGAGTTAACGGTGCGAAACGTACTTCTGCAGAACAGGCGGATTATTTGGCTGAATTAGTTTCGAAGTATCCTATCGATTCTATCGAAGACGGTATGAGCGAAAACGACTGGGACGGATGGAAACTTCTGACCGACAAAATCGGAGACAGATGCCAGTTAGTGGGCGACGATTTGTTTGTTACGAACGTAGAGTTCCTGAAAAAAGGAATCGAATTGGGTTGCGGAAACTCGATCCTGATTAAAGTGAACCAGATCGGTTCGTTGAGCGAAACGCTGGATGCAATCGAAATGGCTCATCGTCACGGATATACTTCGGTAACAAGTCACCGTTCGGGCGAGACGGAAGATGCTACGATTGCCGATATTGCCGTAGCAACGAACAGCGGGCAGATAAAAACAGGTTCTCTCAGCCGTAGCGACCGTATGGCTAAATATAATCAGTTGTTACGCATCGAAGAAGAATTAGGGAATTTGGCAGTATATGGATATAAGAGAATTAAATAATTGATTTTTGAATGAGCAATTAGTAGTAAATTATTATTAACTATTATTATTATTAGAGGACGGCGTCTTTGTGAAAAGATGTCGTCCTTCAATTTTTGGGGAATACAAAACAACTGAAACTAAAGCCCGGCGTTGAAAATATCACTGAAAATCTATTGATTTGTTATGAGCAATTTGTGTGTATGTGAGCATCAATAATCCAACCATCACAAAACTCTCCCACTTTATTGCATTTGCCAACTCATAGAGCGGATGATGCGAATCCTGCATGTTTTTGAAGTCTCAAATTAAAAAAACGCCCCTCAGGTATTTGAGAGGCGTTTTTTTATTTAATTTAATGATTCAAACAATACTGTTTGTTACCATGTAGGACCATCGTGCCAGTCGGGTCTTGCCCAGAAGAGCACGTCTGACCAGTTGTCTTGCGAGCCGACTTCGGCTTGGAAGTTCTTATTATTGTTGCGTTCGCTTTCGGGGTAACGATTGCGATTGGCAGGATAGGGAACTTCTGCAGTCACTTCGGAGTCTCTCTGATAATACATGCGCGGATAACCGGTACGGCGTAAATCCGTCCACTGGTCGCCGGCATACATATATCCGTAATTCAACCATTTCTGTTCCAAAATGGCTTCCACCGAACCTCCGGTATAAGAAGAGCCGTCAACTCTTGACGTCCAGCGAGCTTCGGCAAATGC
>JAIRMH010000270.1 GCA_031258835.1 Tannerella sp. | reverse complement strand
CCATTAGTTATAACAAAATTCGTCATGCAAAAATAGAAAAAATCGGCTTTGATATCACTCATATTTTTATCAAACCGGCGCGAAATTGCAATATTTATGATTAATTGAATAATTTTAGCGGTTGGCGAAGCATGATCCTTCTTGCCTCAATCCTTCCTATGTCATTCTGTGGAGGCATGTATAACATCATACATGCCGGAAAACTTCTTACGCTTAGTCATTACTTTTTATTCTTTACGCAACAAAAACGATTGTTCATCCGTCGTCGGGCCATGAACAATCAATTCGCCGTTGGCAGCGATTTCCATTTTATCAATAAAAACAACGCGTTCATCACCCGTTTTTGTTGTCCTTCCATGATAAACACAATACATTTCGCCATCAGACAAAGTAAGAACCATATTATGCCCGGTACCGGTAACATCTCCGCCTTTATCCGTATTTTTCTGTAAAACAGGGTTATTATCCGCTTTTTTAAATGGCCCTAACGGATGGTCGGAGGTCGCATATCCTACGGCATAATGCTGTCCGCCGAAAAAATTAGCGGAATACATCATATAAAAAGTTCCGTTCTTTTTAATAATATACGAACCTTCCGTCCAGCGACGATTAACTTCCCGTGCCGTTATCGAACGGCTTTCCCATTCTGCCTGCCGGTCATCTAATTTCGCCGGCGGACGAAGCAGCAAGACGGGATCTCCTGCGATATTCGAGAAATCGGGCTTTATTTCCACGCCATAAATCCAACTCTCCTCCACTTTGTCAAACCATCCTTTTTCACGCGCCAGATCCGATATTTCACTTTCTACCGGATGTTTATAACAACAACGGGAATAATACAAATACACTTTGCCATGATCATCATCGAAATATAAATTTGCATCAATAACCGGATAGCCCGGATCAAATAACGGACGGTCGTACATCTCGACGAACGGGCCTGCAGGCTGATCGGCAACCGCGACCCCGATGCGGAAATTTTCCAGTTCTCCGGCCGGATTATCTTTCCAGTTTGAACTAAAAAAAAGATAGTATTTACCACTTCTTTCATAAACCTCAGGCGCCCAAAAACAATCGACCGTCCAAGAACCGGAAGTTGCACCCCGGTAAACAAGACCTTCATCTTTCCAATCGATCATATCTTCGGAAGAATATGCCCTGAACCCCGCTTCGCCGGAAGTGCCGTACATATAGAATTTACCATCGGATGCCTGAATGATAAATGGATCTCCAAATGCGACATGCAACGGATTCGAATACACAATTTTAGATTCTCTATTTCCGCATGACAAAAGGAAAAGCAGACAAACCACAGACAAAAAAATATTTTTCATAATGAACTTTTTTATTAAATCAAACAATAGCAACATAAATTATAGCGGACAAATTTAGCGAATAATTTTTTGTTTACAATAATTCGCCTTACATTTGGCTTCTCAAATATAACTATGATACATTTTCCAAGACTGATTATAAAAGATGGAAACGTTGAAAAGAATACTGTCTTCATATATGACAATGATTGTATTGTTGGCCATTTACGCTGTAGGGCTGGCAATTGCTACATTTATTGAAAAAGCGCACAGCACCCTGTTAGCGAAAGTTCTGATATACTATTCTCCGGCCTTTTTTCTGCTGCAGTTGCTCTTAGTGGTAAACTTTATTTTGATTTTTATCAGATGTCGCCTCTACAAACCGGACAAGGGCAAATGGGGACTTATCGCCATCCATTTTTCTTTCATCGTCATACTATTGGGAGCGCTTATTTCGCATATAACGGGAAAAGAGGGAATGTTGCATCTGCGCGAAGGAGAAAAAAGCAGCGTGTTTACGGCACAAACGAATCATGGCCCATACGTACATCCGTTACCTTTCGAAATCGAATTGACAAAGTTTACCTTGAAACGTTATCCCGGATCCGGAAGCCCCTCATCTTACGAAAGCAGTCTTTTGGTATATGTAGATGGAAAAACACGCAGGGAGTTGGTTTATATGAACAACGTGCTGGACGTAAATGGATATCGCTTCTTTCAGGCTTCATACGATCCGGATGAACGGGGCACCATATTATCGGTAAGTAAAGATGTAGCAGGCCGCAATGTAACATATACAGGCTATATGTTGTTACTCGCAGGCGGCATACTATGTTTAACAACGAAAAACGGACGCATAAGAACATTATACCGGCAGCTCAAGCAGCGTAAAAACCCGTCCAAGCTATTTAGTATCCTGTTGTTAGTAAGCACTTCCACTGTCGTTACGGCAAATGAGTTTCCAAATAATATGAAAGAAACGATACGCCATCTCCACATAGCGCCGGAACATGCAAAAGATTTCGGAAGTTTACCTGTTCAAATGATAACAGGACGTATCGTTCCGGTAAATACATTTTCTTCAGAGGTTTTGCGGAAATTGTATCAGGATACTAAGTTCAACAAAATGAATCCGGATCAGTTTCTGCTGAGTGTGCTTGCATATCCTGAAATGTGGATGTATGTTCCGTTGATTGATGTACCGGACAAAGATTTCGCCCTCTATTTCGGATTGACACGCGACCATTGTGCGTTCATAGAGCTTTTCGACTCGAACGGTATCTATAAATTACAGGAAAAACTCGGAGAGGTTTACCGGAAAATGCCGGATCAACGAACTGCTTTTGATAAGAAACTGATAAAGTTTGACGAAAGGATTAACATCTTCAACCTATTAATAAACAAACAATTGATTCGGCTCTTCCCAAAGCCGGATGACCCATCGCAAAAATGGTATGCACCCGGCGATGATCTATCGGCCTTCATGAAGGAGGATTCCGTTTTTATCACAAAAACTTTTGCCGATTATATTACAGAAGTTCGCGCCGCCGTCAAATCGCAAAACTGGGATAAAGCAAACGAGGCACTGAAAATAATCCGCGACAGCCAATACGACAACAACAATGTCCCGGAAATGACGGCAGACAAGATTGCGCTGGAACTGCGTTATAACAGAATGGAGATATTCCGGTGGTGTAAGGTCGGATATTTATCTTTAGGAGGTTTATTGTTGCTATTCTCCTTTCTGTCGGTATTCAGGGAAAATCGGCGGACAAAATGGATTATCCGTATTTTAGGAATAATTGTATTGATCCTATTCCACTATCAGATGATGGGCATGGGCATGCGCTGGAAAATCGGCGGGCATGCGCCATGGAGCAACTCATACGAGACGATGGTTTATGCCGCTTGGGCGACAGTCTTCGCTGGGTTAATGTTCGTGCGTCGCAGTCCGCTAACTTTTGCTTTATCGACGCTCTTTGCCGGCGTCATTTTGTTTGTCTCAAGTTTGAACCGGATGGACCCGCAGATCAACCCGTTAGTTCCCGTACTGAAATCTCCGTGGCTTATGTTCCATGTTGCCGTTATCATGTCGGCTTATGGATTTTTCGGTATAAGTTTTTTGATCGGGATAACAAACTTAACCGTAATGCGCATCGTCCGCAAAGGAATAGGTTCCGGTCGCAGTGATTCGCCGTTAAATCGTGACGGCTCATTTTCGCCCTTCAACGATTCGCCCCATAATTATATCCGTTCATGCTCAACCCACACCGAACTGTCTTCGAATTACTCCGGGTCAATTATGGAATTAAGCGTTATCAACGAAATTTCGTTGAACATCGGGCTTATTTTAATGATGACAGGTACGTTTATGGGTGCCGTATGGGCAAATGAATCATGGGGCCGTTATTGGGGTTGGGATCCGAAAGAGACCTGGGCGTTGATAACAATCATTGTCTATGTGATACTTACACACCTCCATCTGTTAAAAACACGGAACTATCTGTGGCTTTTTAATCTTTGTTCCGTGATTGCTTTTGCTTCCGTTCTCATGACGTATTTCGGCGTCAATTATTTTTTAAGCGGTATGCACTCATACGGATAGGATGATTTTTACAGGAATTCAGTCTTTAATACAAAATATACATCTTATGAAGCGAATATTATTATTTTTCGGAGTATTGTCAATTATTTGCATCTCTATTAATGCACAAAGTCTCTTATTACATGAACTTTATGCCATCGCTCCCCTGTCTGTAAAAAGGCCGGCAGAGGTTGATTCTACCGACCGGAACAATAAAAAGTTCTCGGACGAGAATCTGTTACGGATGAAATTAACAACTCCGGGACAGGAACTTTTTTCACGCAAATACGAAGCGGATACGGAAGGATTTTTTCATTTATCCCCGCAGCAAAATCCGTTTGTCCAGCTATTCTCTTTTTATGTAAGCGCCAATGCATACGGTAAAGCAAAGATAAAAGTAACTACACCCGATATGCTGGAAATCTATGTCGACGATAAATTAACCGCGTCGAAGACTACGACGGAAGAATCTGTTCACAAAGCGAAAAACGTAACGGCCGAATGTAGTCCTTATCCGCATACATGCCGCATCGTAATTAAATTACTCCACACAAAGGACAGCACAAATGCTTCCATTAAAATAGAACTTGAAGATGTTCTTACCAAGTCAAACAATATGGCGTCATCCCTCTCCGTTTCGGGCGAATCGCAACGAAAAATAACTCTGGACGACATTATCAAAGGAAAACGTATTACCGGCACGTCCGTTTCTTCTTCAGGCAAATACATTCTTATACATTATATTATAAATTATGGCGCACGTTCGTCTTATCTCACCGAATTATATACGGTAAAGACCGGAAAACGCGTTACAATCGATACCGATAACAACAAGCGCCAACTTGCCTGGATGCCCGTATCTGACCGCATGTATTATCTGCAGAAAGACGGGGAAAAAATAAACCTTATATTTATCCATCCGGAAACATTAGAAGAAACGACAACAGCAACAGATATCCCCGATGAACGCATCACGTTTTCACCGGACGAACAATCTTTATTTTATTCAAAAGCTGAAAAAGAAACGGAAAAAACCGATGATGTGTTCCGTCTGCACACGTTAACCATCCGTACCGGGGGGCAACCTTCCCACGCTTTTATTTATCGTTATGACCTGAAAACAGGATTCGCACAGCAACTGACTTTCGGCGCTCATGCTACTTTTCTTAACGACATAAGCACAGACGGGAAAAAACTCCTTTTCTCCATCTCCGATGAGACAATCACGGAACATCCTTTCAGAAAAAGTTCCATGTTTCTACTTGATATTGAAACGATGCAAGCCGACACCTTGTGGACAGGCGAGAAATTTGCATCACGGGCACAGTTTTCTCCCGACGGTAAAGAGATCCTTATCCTCGGCTCTCCGGAAGCTTTCGGAGGAACAGGACTCAATGTCAGCGAAGGACAAATTGCCAATAGCTACGACACCCAGGCATTCCTGATGAACCTTGCCACAAAAAAAACCGAACCCATAACAAAAGACTTTAACCCGTCCGTGAAAAACGCCAAATGGAGTTTGCTGGACGGGCTTATCTACCTGCTCACAACAGACGAAGACTATGCTCCTATATACACATATAACCCTGCAACAAAAAAATTCACCAGCCTGCCTTCGGGCGAAGATGTAATAAATAATTATCAAATAGCCGACCGGTCTCCGGTAATAATCTACACCGGGGCAAGCGTGTCAAACTCAACAAGAGCGTATATCTGCGACCTGAAAACGAAAAAAAGTACATGTATCGCAGATCCGTATGCAGAACAACTGTCGCATTTAAAGCTCGGCGAAGTAAAGGATTTCAACTTTACAAACTCCGATGGCGTCGAAATCAAAGGATATTACTACCTGCCCCCCGATTTCGACCCCGAAAAAAAATATCCGCTAATAGTAAATTACTATGGCGGTACCACGCCTACCGAACGCATATTTGAAAGTCGCTATCCAAAACACGTTTATGCCGCATTAGGCTATGTCGTATATGTTCTCCAGCCGAGCGGAGCGATCGGTTTCGGGCAAGAGTTTTCCGCATTACATGTAAACACATGGGGCAAACGCTCTTCCGATGATATTATTGAAGGCACGGAACAGTTCCTCGCCGGACATCCTTTCGTCGATGCAAAAAAGGTGGGTTGTATCGGCGCCTCTTACGGAGGATTCATGACAATGTATCTGCAAACGCGAACCGACATTTTTGCGGCAGCCGTGTCTCATGCAGGAATCAGTTCGATAAGCAGTTATTGGGGGGAAGGATACTGGGGCTATTCGTACAGCGCCGCCGCCAGCGCTCACAGTTATCCGTGGAACAATCAGGACTTATATATCAACCAAAGTCCGCTATTCAGCGCGGACAAGATTAATACGCCCCTGCTGTTGCTACACGGAACAGCGGATACAAACGTCCCCGTAGGCGAAAGCATCCAGATGTATACCGCCTTGAAAATCCTCGGCAAACAGGTAGAGTTAGTTCAGGTAAAAGGAGAAGACCATCATATCCTTTCATACGAAAAACGATTAAAATGGAATAACACCATCTTTGCGTGGTTCGACCGCTGGCTCAAAAACGAACCCGCATGGTGGAACAGCTTGTACAATATAGAAGAAAGATGATACGATTTGAATGTGACTATGCGGAAGGCGCTCATCCACAAATACTGAAACGACTGGAAGAAACCAATTTCGAACAAACCAAAGGATACGGCGAAGATGAATATTGCGAAAACGCCCGACGTATCATACGACGTTTATGCGAAAACGAAACTGTTGACGTTCATTTTTTAGTTGGCGGAACACAGACCAATACAACGATTATCGCCGCTATTCTACGCCCGTACCAGGGCGTCATTTCCGCTGTCGGCGGACATATCAACGTCCATGAAACGGGAGCGGTCGAAGCAACCGGACATAAAGTGCTTGCTTTGCCTGCGGAAGACGGCAAACTGACAGCCTCCCAAGTAGAACAAACGTATGCGGAGCATTGGAATGACGCCAACCACGAACATATGGTACAGCCAGGGATGGTCTATCTGTCAAATCCTGCCGAAAGCGGCGCCATTTACACAAAACAGGAATTGCAGGCATTAAGCGACGTCTGTCGCACTTGCGATCTGCCTCTGTTCATGGACGGTGCACGCCTCGGTTATGGACTAGCGGCAAAAAACAACGATCTGACAATTCCTGACATAGCAAAACTGTGCGACATTTTTTATATCGGCGGAACAAAAATCGGCGCCCTTTTCGGCGAAGCGATAGTAATAACGAACGACCGTCTTAAAAAGGACTTCCGATACTTTATAAAACAACGTGGCGGTATGCTTGCCAAAGGACGTTTACTTGGTATCCAGTTCGAAACGCTACTCGGCGACGGACTTTATTCCGAGATATCCAACCACGCCGTACAAATGGCGATGATGATACAAGACGCCTTCCTGTCAAAAGGCATTTCATTTTTATACAAATCGTCCACAAACCAGCAATTTCCAATACTTACAAAAAACCAAATCCGTATCTTATCAAAAAAATATGCATTCGAATTATGGACAAACATCAATGACAGTTATACAGCAGTCCGATTTTGTACAAGCTGGGCTACACGTAAAGAAGATGTACAAACTTTAATAAAAGATATACTTAATTTGCCGATAAATTAAATATAATCGTTTATTACCAACAATATTTTTATGTAAAACAAATTTGTCTGTTTGGAATGTTTTTATTACATTTACGCCGCAATTCTTCATTTATTAAAAATGTACAGTTGCCTGCCGGTTTTTATGATATCCGGCATAAATGCCCCCGGATTCTTTCCGGTTATCATTTGCACTTTTAACAGGATAAAAATTATAATAAATATGACGTTAAACGAAAAAGAGCAAACAGGATTAAAACCGTTTATCATCGCTAATCCGATATACGATACGGTGTTTAAACGATTGATGGAAAACTTGAAGATAGTAAAATTTTTTATCAGTACTATACTTGGTCAGCAAGTTACGGCAGTAGACGTTCTTCCACAAGAGTTCACACACAAAAAGAAAAATGACGACAAAGCCTGCGACGCAACAAAAAAAGAAGACAAAACGGCGCCCTATTCGATTTACCGTGTTGACTTCATGGCAACAATTCTGACCAAAGAAGGCGAGTATCGCAAGGTATTAATCGAAGTGCAGAAATCGTTAGGAACGATAGATGTACATCGTTTTCGTAAATATCTTGGGGAGCAATATTCAAAAAGAGAGACGGTTATCATCGACAAAGTCAACAGGGAGTTGACGCTCCCGATTACAACCATTTATATTCTGGGCAGCAAACTCGCTGAAATAAAGTGTTCATGCCTGAAAGTCGGACGGACATATACCGATATGTTAACGGACAAAACAGTTGCCGTAAAGGATGATTTTATCGAGAAACTTACTCACGACTCTTATGTCATTCAGGTCGGTAGAATAACGGATATCCGTTACACTACCCGTCTGGAAAAATTAATCAGTATATTCGAACAGTCATATTTCGTCGAAGCCGGTTCGGAAGCCGTTAAAGAATACCGGTATCAACCGGCGCCTGACGATGAGGAAATAATATTGATTGCCGAAACTCTGCATGAGATGGGTGTCGATCCGGAAGAACGCAGGCGGATAGAAAACGAAGCAGAATATATCAGGACTATTGACGACACGTATGGCTTTCAAATAAGAGAACAGGCGAAAGCGCTTGAAGAAAGCAAGAAAGCGCTTGAAGAAAAGGAGCAGGAAAATGCAAAATTGAGAGAAAAAATTGCGGAAATGGAACATCTTCTGCGGAATAAACAGGTTGAATAAGTTTACAGGGAATTTTCTTTAATGATTACTTTTACTAAAAAAATAAATGATGAATATTTTAGATATCTTTAGGTCGGCTGAAGTTTTAAAAATTGTATTTCAATTGGGTTATATGCCGGAAAAAGAGGAGTTTTACGAACTGACTCCCGAACAATATGAACAATATTATAAGACCGAAGGGCAACATGATTCGCGAGACCAAAAAGTCTTCATGCTGTTGCCCCATGATGCGAAAAAATATAACGAAATCGCATCCGGAGACGTATTTGTCGTAACAGAACAAGAGATGTCATATTTCGATAGCGCCAAACATCTAATCGAATCCTACTGCAAAGATAGCGATACTCCGTTCGATTCCTTTGAAGACAAACTGTATTATGTGGCAAAATTTGTTCCTGATATTTGCATCAAAGGGACTAAATTCGAAAAAGCACAACTGATTGTCCGGAAATCTTAATCCGCCCGCCCCCTACTGTTTCCCTCAGGAAAACATTGCGAGCAACGCAAAAGTCGCCACGCTTAGAACGATTATTTTTTATATTGAAAACGAAAAGGAAAGCGTTTATCACGAAAAAAAAATGGAGTTTTCCATAAAAATATTCCATACCTTTGCCTTCGGATTATTAAATTATTTGTATTATGAAAAATATTAAAATTTCAACAACAGGATTAGAAGCATCGAATATCGTTTTAGGCTGTATGCGTCTGAAAAATTTGTCCGTATCCGAAGCGGAGGTATTGCTGCGTACGGCGTTGGACGAAGGTATCAACTTTTTTGACCATGCCGATATTTACGGCGACGGGATCTGTGAAAGTATCTTTGCCAAGGCGTTGCCGGCGAATGCCGATGCGCGCGAAAAAATTCTTCTGCAAAGCAAATGTGGCATCCGCAAAGGATATTTCGATTTTTCAAAAGCGCACATCCTCGAAGCGGTCGACGGGATTTTGGGACGCCTCCGGACGGAATATATAGACGTACTCCTGTTGCATCGCCCCGATGCGCTGATCGAACCGGAAGAAGTAGCCGAAGCGTTCGACGTCCTTCTGGCGGCAGGGAAAGTACGCCATTTCGGAGTGTCCAACTTCAACCCGATGCAAATCGAATTGCTGCAAAAATACGTACCTGTCAAACTATCCGTCAATCAACTGCAATTCAGCATTGCGCATACGCCGATGATCGACAGCGGCCTGACCGTAAACATGCACCTGAAACAGAGCGTTCACCGCGAAGGAAGCATCCTTGATTACTGCCGCCTGCACGATCTGACGATTCAAGCATGGTCGCCTTTCCAAAAAGGTTTTTTCGACGGGCCTTTCCTCGGAGACCCGGAATATGCGGGACTAAACGCCGTCATCGACCGTTTAGCCGCCAAATACGACGTAACGCCTTCCGCCGTCGCCGTAGGATGGATTACCCGCCATCCCGCTAATATGCAAGTCATTCTGGGGACAACGCGCCCGCAACGCATCGTCGAAAGCTGTAAAGGCTCCACCCTGCCGCTCACGCGCGAAGAGTGGTACGCCATTTACGTCGCCGCCGGCAATATCGTACCGTAAACTATTGTCCTCGCAGAGGATGGATCGCCCGCACCTCGCAGGGAAAGTGTCTAAATTTTTAACGCCACCGTTTAATTTTTTGACATTCCAATGGAAAAATTGAAATGCGGAAACATGTGATTTACAAGATGATAGATACTTCGGCATAAATTTTGTCTAAAAGAAATTATATCATTAAACAGTAAATTCACATGAATAGACATTTGGACGTAAGATCTTTTTTCAGGTTTCTGAACAAGAACAAGTTTTATACTTTTATCAATGTATTCGGGTTGTCGGTATCGTTGATGTTTGTAATATTGATCGCCGTGTATACAGTGCAGGAACTGTCGGTCGACGCTTTTCAGGAGAAGGGCGACCGGATTTATCTCCTGACGTGCGAAAACAGTCCCGGAAGCGCCTGGAAGTTGGGCGATCGCCTCAGGGATCGTTATCCTGAAATAGAGAAAGTCTGCGGGATTGTAAATACGCAGAAAGAAATCCCGGCGACGATCGCCGACCGCAAAGTGAAAGCGGATCTAATGTTTGCGGACAACACGTTTTTCGACATCTTTTCCTTTGACTTAGTCAGCGGAAACCGACAGCAGGCGATTGCCGCGCGTAACGAGGCCGTCATTTCCGAATCGTTTGCCGGCAGAGCCTTTCCGGATACCGATCCCATAGGTCAGACGATCCGGCTATACGATTCCCTTTACGTGACGATTAACGGCGTGATGAAAGATATCCGCCGTTCGGCCGTCCCCTACGCCGACATCCTGTTGCGGATCGAAAACGTGGATCACTTCAACCAGGGATATTCCTCCGAGACATACAACAATTACGGTGAAACCGCACTCTATCTGCTGGAGAAGGAAGGGGCGGATCTCCGCGCCAGGGAAGCGGATATGCTGGAATGGCTCAAGGAAACGGTGTGGTTATACAGGGATGGACATGACAAGCGGGCAACGCTTG
The DNA here is from genome assembly GCA_031258835.1 of Tannerella sp. GTDB lineage: Bacteria > Bacteroidota > Bacteroidia > Bacteroidales > Tannerellaceae > Tannerella. Next base: position 2,111 of record JAIRMH010000270.1, on the reverse strand, counting down.
TCCCGTTGCGGGAGATTTACTTCTCCGATCAGTATCCGATGTTCAAAAGCACCTACAACGGTCTGATCGTAAACTTCGGCAACCGTTCGCTCGTAACGATCCTGATGTGGGTGGGGATCTTGATTTTGCTGTTCGCTGTGATCAACTACATCAACCTGACGACGGCGCAGGCCGGTTTCCGTGCGAAGGAGATGGCGACGCGCCGGTTACTGGGGTCGAACCGGGGAGAATTATTCGTGCGTCTGATGCTGGAATCTGCGCTGTTGTGCCTGGTCTCGTTCACCGCCAGCCTGGTGCTGGCCGGCACCTTTGCTCCATATGCCGGAAACTTGGTGGAACGCTCATTAGATATGGTTGGGGCGGTCACGCCACTCAGCATGGTGGCAGTGATCGGAAGTATTCTTTTGTTGGGCGCCATTTCCGGCTTCCTGCCGGCGATGGTCATTTCGAACGCAAATCCTATTGAGGCGGTAAAAGGCAGTTTCAGTCGAAAAACGAAAATGGTATTTAGCAAAGGTTTTATTACGTTCCAGAATGCCGTCACCATCATCCTTATTGCGGCATCTATCACAATGATCGCCCAGATAAACCACCTGATCCGTGCACCATTGGGATATCACACGGAAAATTTGATTGACATCGCTTTCTCCGCAGAGGAAAAAACGAGCGACAAACGGTTGCTTGCCGAAGAACTTAAACGGCTGCCGATGGTCAGGCGGACGGGGTTCAGCACGGGGACGCCCTTTTCGAGGGGATACAACCATACCATGAAGCAGGACGGCAAGCAGATCAGCTTCCAGACGTTCGTCTGCGACGAGGTCTTTTTCGACATGATCGGCTGGCAGAAACTACGGGACAACCAGATATCAGGCGAGGCATACTACCTGAACGAACGCGCCCTGAAGGAGCTTGAGATTAGGGAAGACGCACCGACGTTCCTCTTCTACGGGAATCCTAAGCCGGTGGCCGGCGTGATTCGGGATTTCCAGTTGTACAACGTCATCAGTCCGCCCAGTCCGGTGATGGTGCAGGTCAAAAAGCCGGAAGAATTGGACGCGTGGCAATTCTGGAACCTTGTGGTCGAAGTCGAGGGTCATCCGGCGACAGCTTTCCGTGCTGTGAAAGAGATCTATGAGCGCATCATGCGGAACGAGTTCGGCGGAAGATTTATCGCCCAACAAGTGGCTGCCTCCTTCGATATGGAGCGGCGGACGTCACGACTGTTGACGCTTTTCACCGCCATTGCCATCCTGATCTCCCTGCTGGGGTTGCTGGCCATGTCGACCTATTTCATCCGGCTCCGGGCAAAGGAGATTTCCATCCGTAAGGTCTTCGGATCCACCAATTCCGAAGTGCTCCGGCGGTTGGTGTCGACGTTCCTGAATTACGTACTGACAGCATTCATCGTAGCCGTACCTGCGACGTGGTATCTGATGCACCGGTGGCTGTCAGGCTATCCTTACCGGATCCGGCTCAGTCCATGGATATTCGTTGCGGCCGGTTTGTTCTGTCTGTTAGTATCGTTTGCGACCGTATTTTTCCAGAGCTACGCAGCCGCCAACGCCAACCCGACAAAAAACCTCAAAAGCGAATAATACATTTCCCCTGACATGAAGCCAGGACAGGGGAGGTATATGTACGAAAAGACGCCAAATTGATCTCGTTAGCGTTGCTGACCGACGAAAAGGGATTCTGATGTACGATACAGTTTATGATAAACTTATTCAATTTGTTTATCTTGAAGAAGACGTTCCATTTTTGCAATTTTTTTCGCCTGTTCTTCGAGTTTTTTCTTGCTTTCTTCAAGCGACTTATCTTTTTCTTCGATAGTTTTAGCCTGTTCTTTGAGCGATTTCTCCTGTTCTTCGATCGTTTTATTCTTTTCTTCGATCGTTTTCTCTTTCTCTTCAAGCGATCTTTTAAGCGGATCTTTCACGTTGTTAATAATACGCAAAGCCTCTTCTTCGTCTTCTATCTGTTTTTGTTCTTTGGGGTCTGCTCCCATTTCGTACAGCAGATCGGTGATAAGTGTCATATCTTCATCATCGGGTTGATATGGGTATTCTTTTCTTGCCACCGAATCTTCTTTTATAAAATACCGCTGTTCAAAG
>JAIRMH010000247.1 GCA_031258835.1 Tannerella sp. | reverse complement strand
TGCATTGCCGAATAAGTAACCCCCCATTCATAGCTTGCCAGACGGAAGACGCCGCGTTCCAACTGTGCTTCGGCCGGAAGATTTTCATAATCTGTGATCACCGCATTTGTATTTTTATTCACAACCTGCGCAGGAGTAGATATTTCGAGATAGGCGCACACACGATCAAGATCCGATTTTATAATTTTATCGGACAGCGTGCCATAAGGTACGACATAATCCGGTTGTAACGCATGGAGCGGGGTATTCGAATCATTAACATCCGTTTTTTTCTGAGAAATTCCATCGGACACACATCCTGATATTAAAAGAATACTGATTAAAACTTTATTTTTCATCTTTATTATATTTTATAACTTATTTCTAAAGCAACTCGAATCAAGTATATTCGGCAGTTAATGGTCTGTAACGTTGAAGGGTGATAGCCATTAGTCCAATCACAATATCGTTGGATATAGTTTCAAGACGCATATATTTCCGTTGTTTGTCCTTATTAAGCGGAATATCCGGTAATATACCGGCTCCTCCGTCGATAGAGCGTCCGTATACGCCTTTTATATCCAGGTCTTTTGGATGATTACTCAATAATCCCGATTTCAGATACAGACGGTAGGGAGGTGATGTTTTCGGGCGGAAAGCTTGTCCGTCAACAAAGAAATCCTGTTCTATCGGACACCCGTTTTCCGGATTAATGAGATGGGGCGTATCAGCGCTTCCATCTTTATGCCCTATGATGATTACGCCGTTCACAACATGAGATTGCATGTGAGCCGTCGTTCCTGCAAGTAGCAAACAGGCATTGGAGGTATTTCCGCTTAACAGTATACGTACCGAATCGGGAAAGTTGTTCCATAACGAAATAAATACAATATTTCCACTCTCTCCGGACGTCCGCAAGGGAATGCCGTTTGAGGCCGTAAATATTCCGTTATCAGCATAATTTCGTAATCTGCTGTCGTCAATACCGGCCGTAGGTTGCGGATGACACCATTCTCCGATACCTCGTGTCAGAATCTGTAATGTTGTAAACAGAGGACGTGGCGAGAAATATCTGTTTTGGGAAATACTTGTTATACTGTCATTGAAATAATTTCCGATATGAACAGGTTCACACGTAGATTTGTCCAGCCTGCCAAATGGTATATATACAGATGGGGAAGGCCGTTCTATTTCTATCTGCACCGGTTGTAGCCATACGGCTTTTCCCTGTGCGCGCTTGATAAAAAGTGTTCGGCATCCGGATAAATTTCCGCTAACGGTCCGTATCTGTGGTGATGTTCCGGATATTGCCTGTATCCGGGTAGATTGTTCGTTATTTCTGCCGGGCAGGACCGGTTTCGTAGAAAGGCCCTTGCGTATCTCCGACAATACGTTTTGCAGGTCATCAATGACAGAACTTTTAAGTAACCTGAAAGCCTCTTCGTTGTGTCCGGCTTCCCGGTAAGCCAGTGCAGTATGCATTATTTCTGCAAATGCTACATTATTAATACTCCATGAATAAGGTAGCCAGTTAGTGGTTGAATATCCTGTTAGCAATAAGAAGATGTTTAATGCAATACTGCATAATGTCAATTTACACTTCATTTTTACCGGATTGTTTAATTTTCAGATCTTCTCTCATACAATTATTACGGCATAGGTCTTAACCCTTTCCAACGGACATTCCACGTTCCGTCTTTCGGGAAGCCCGGATTTTTTTCTTTACATCCATCCCAGCCGGCACACATCATGGCAATAGCTGTCAGCAGCCCACCGTTACCGGGCAAATATACACGCAATCGCTCGTCCTGATAATTATGTCCGTTGGGTAAATACGTATTGGTTCGTTTGTCCATTAGCAGCGATCCGACAGCTTTTTCCGGTTCTCCGAGACGAGTTGCATTCATCGCTGTCATCGGATAGTCCCATCCCCACGTCTTCCCCCAATTCCAGTTTTCCCAGATCCAGTAAAGGGTATTACGCATAAAATCTTTACGGACTAATTTACATTTAGGGAGTATTCCGAAGGCACCTAAAACGGCCATGTGGTCCGATGTAAAACGAATATCCAGATAAGTGTCTGGCGCGGTTTCGGCTGCCAGATACAGTCGATCTTCATTGTACGCCAAGGGAGAAAGTTTATCAATCAGTACATCCCATTCCGGATTACGTTTATCACCGTTCCGTTCGCGCCATTTCTGTGCCAGCTCCATACCAAAATGCCAATAGGACAGTTCGAAGGGCGGGTTAATCGTTTCCGATGCGCGAAGTGTTTCTTGTGCGGGAATGATTCCTTTTAGCACAAAACGTCTTTCCGATTCGTTGTATGTAGCAAAATCATACATAAATTCAGCTGTTTCCTGTACAAGGTAATGGTACTTTTTTATTATTTCATCACTTGGATTTGCACGGTATATAAGTTCTGCCATATAGATATAATGCGGTTGTTGCCAGATAAGGAAACTTCCAACTTTCGACGGCGCTTCAATAGCGTCCGGATCCGTCATTTTCATCCATCGTATACCTTTAAATCCCTGTCTTTTCGCTATTTGTCTTGCGACAGGCTCCGCTTTCTCATACCAATCAAGTGTTCTGGCCAGTAATCCGGGACGGTTCCATAATGCAAACTGTACTTGATGCCACCAGATCATTTCCAGATGAAATTTCCCATACCATGAATTGTAGGTAAGCCCCGTTTCCTGAGGAGGGGTAGAACCAGCACATTGAATAGCGAGTAGATACTGGCTTAGCACAACCCTTCTTTCAAGTTCTTTTGCACGCGGATCCGTACATTCTGAAAAATCAACGGCCGCACCGTTATACCAGAAATCATGCCAGTATTTTTCCGTGTCTAAGGTCGTATTTATGACGGAAAGATTCTTCTCCGTGGGCATTACGGATGAGAATGATACGGTAAAAGTTAATTTTTCATTTTCGGGAGTAATAATGAAATAATTATTTTCTTTCCGGGTTATTTTTGCCGGATCTTCCCACTGTATGGAAACAAAATAGATCGTTTCGTCCAATGTTCGTTTTAATAAGGCGGATGAACTTGTTTCGGAGATGACATCCGTGTAGTGTCTATCGTTACTGTTCCAGTCACATGCATCATCAGAATGATTTCCTGTAGGGTAGGGGAAACGTAGTTTTATGGCTGGTTTTGATGGTGAACTAATCCGGACGGCCAGCAGATCTTTCTCCGGATGAACGCAGGTTGAAACATCAACCGGCGAACCGTTCAGTTTATAATTACTGTATATGACTCCACGTTCAAGGTCTAAGTGTTGCCGTATTTCTGTGAATGAGTCATATCCTGTTTTCTCATCAAGTTCAAGACCAATTATCCCTAGGTGTAGTCTGTGTGGATTTACACGGTACCACTCGGCAGCTTCTTTGGCTCGTCCGTCTTCATTAAACTGTACGGAGTACAATTCCTTATGTCCGTGTCCGAAGTCATATTCTTTCAAGGTTTCTTCATGACGATACTGGCGAGGATTATTAAAGCGATGCCATCCCCATTGCGATTGCGTTCCGAGGGGTATTCCTTTCGAATATTTATCCGGAAAAGTCTGTAGTCCGGTAGCATCAACGGTCACGGCAAATTCGCCGTTTCCTACCGTGAGCGAAGCAAGTGAATCAAATTCCGTGATCCACGGATTATTTCGCAATAATAAAGCGCGATGATCTATGGCGTCTTCCTGCTGTACCTGTTTACTTGCACATGCACAGAAAAAAGAGAAGGACAACAGGATAATACTAATTTTTTTCATATTTTGAAGCATTTGTTTTTGATTACTTTTCTAATTCCAAACATCCCATGATAAATGGTCCTGTTGCCTTAGCATCGTTGTCGCGAACTTTTTCGTTTATGTAATATTCAAAACTACCATCACGATACGGATTTCCTCCAAGCCCTCCGACCTGGCAACAACGTGTGAGGGTCAGCGTGCTATCCTCGTTTTTTTTAATTAACTTTGATGTTAATCCATCGAAAGCTTTTTCCGCTACGGCCTTATAACTGGCGTCAATGTATCCTTTGTTCACCGCCTTTGCCAAAGCATACATGCACTGGGCCGTAACTGATGCTTCTGGATAATTGCCTTCTCTTTCGATCTGGTCGATCACCTGATACCACAATCCGTCCTTATCCTGATATTTAGGCAGGGTTTCGGCCAATCCTTTTATCATATCAATCATTTCCGTGCGTCCTTCATGGTTTTCCCGGATAAAATCAAGCGCATCCACAAGTGCCATAAACCACCACCCTATACTTCTTCCCCAGAAATTCGGGGAATGTCCGGTTTGCGAATCGGCCCATTGCTGATTACGACTTTCGTCCCATGCATGATGATATAAACCCGTCTTCTCGTCATACGTATGTTTATGGCATAATCTGAATTGTTTTACGGCTTCGTCAATCCATTCCGGCTTGTTAAATTCCGCGCCGTACTGCGCCATGAACGGAGATGCCATATATAAACCGTCGAGCCACATCTGATGCGGATAGATCAACTTATGCCAGTAACCTCCGTCGGTTGTACGCGGATGATTTTTCATTTGCCCGATCAGTTTTTCCATTGCCGTTTTGTATTTTTCATTTTTTGTTACATGGTATAAATCGAACAAAACTTTTCCGGAATTGATATAATCAATGTTATATGTTTCTATTTGATACAGATGGATATCTCCTTTGCTGTCTATCAAAGAGCCTGCCCATTTTTCAACATAATCGAAATAACGCCTGTCTCCCGTTTTTTTCCACATTTTCAATATGGCGCTGCATCCAACCCCCTGTGAATATCCGAAAAATAACCGTTTACTATGATCTAATTGCCATGCTTCCGGAAATCTTTTCATCTCAGAATCGGCAAACCATTGTGCATAAGTGGATTTGTTTATTTCTACTTTTTCTTCTACCGGAAGTCCCAGGTAGTAGGAAGGAACCGGTGATTGCGGATAACCCATCGAACGGTGCGCAACGTAGTTACGGTAGATCGGGTCCTGCATCAAGCAGATGCGTTTATCTTCCGCCGGAATATTTGTATGATAAATACGGATTTCCCCATCAAGAGCCATTACGACTTCTTCCCGCCAGTCTCCGAATAAATCTGCGATCATGATGATGTCTCCCGGTATATTTTCATGAAGCGTTTTTCCTTTCCATTTAATAATTTGTTGGGCACGGCCTTCCGACATTGATTCCGCCCCCCAACGATCATCGACATCCTTAAATGTTTCACGCAGCAGGTCGTCATCCCACCATACCCAGTTACGGCATCCAGGCACCTCTTCATTCTCACCTAAATATCCTCCTTTTGCCGTAAGCAGGTATTTATCGGTACTTCCGCCTTTCCGGTCTTCCGAAGCAAAACATTCTATTCCCGGATTTTTCGGGTCAAAATCCGTAACCATCCCGTCGCCTACATGAAATGTTTTATGTCCGATATTCCATACGGCTTCGCCTGTTGCCGCGTCGACAACGCAAACGCCACGGCCGTTGTCATGCCAGGGCTCGAGCGCCAGAAAAACTTCCATACCCGGGCGCTGGGGATCAATGTCCGTCAGGTAGATTTTATCCGGATGTCCCAAGCCGGCAGACCAAAGTAAACTCCCGTTATCGTCAAGCATACAGGATCCGAGCAGGAGTTCATCCCGTCCGTCGTTGTCCACATCTCCGCATATCATATTATGTGACCCCATACTACGTACGACCGGATTTTCTTCATCGCCATCCCAACGCCATACATGTTCCAGTTTGTTCTCTTTCAGTTGCCAGGCATCCACCATCATCATTCTATATGTTCCCCTGCATGCCAGGATATGGGGCGTTTTTCCGTCTAAATAAGCAACTCCTATCTGGTTACGGTTCTGCCGGTTCAGGTTTCCCAGCCGGTCGGTACGTTCGGGCCAGGCCACCTGTGCAATGGTTTCGCCGGTCATGCCGTTTAATAGGGTCAGATATTCTTCTCCGTTTCCCACATGTCCGTTAGAATCCCGTTTTGTTGATTCTGGTGCGGTTTTGAGTGCTACTTCGGCTTTACCGTCTCCATTAAAGTCATATACGACAAAAGGAGAATACCAGACGCCCGGCTCGATACCCTGTCCCAGATCTAAGGACCATAAAAATATTCCATTATGCAGATAAGCCTCAATCTGATAGGTTCGTCCCAAAGTATCACCTCTGCGTGAGCCGGGATCTACATTCATCGACGGAGTCCGAACGATGTAATCATATATTCCGTCTCCGTTCAGATCCCCAACGGCTAATTTGCCGGCTTTAGTCGATTTATCTTTCAACGGAACAACCAGATAATTGGATGGGTTAATGGTTTTAAAATCGACAGTTATAGATTCGGAAGCATTTTGTTCTTTGCGTTTTATAACCGGCTTTACGAAATATACGGCGCTTCCTGTTGCCGGGTTTGTATCCGTAAAATCCGTTGTCTTTGTGATCGGTGAAGTATTTAGGCGTTTTGTTTTACCATTTACCGTCCGGTATACATTAAAAGAAATATCTTCACTTTCGTCCTTTAATAACCGCCAACTTATGTGTATTCCTTTTCCATTATCGGTGGCGGCGACAGTCAGCCCCCTGTTCAGATATTCTTCCACTCTGTTCTTTGCCCGACTGTCAACTTGAGGTTTCTGTTCGTGATTAGGTCGGAGTATTTCATAGTAATAGGCGCGTTCACGCAGATCCTGAGCATTTATCATGACTGCGAAACACAACAAAAATGCGGAAAAAAGATATGTTTGTTTCATAGATATAATTTAAAATACGGTTTTAAAAATTCAAAGATAACAGAAATGTTTGTATATCGGTACATAATAATAAAAATCAGGGCTATTATAATTCCAATATGTTGTTTTTTTATCCATATTGTTATTTTAGGTATTGTTAAACCGGTATAGTTTTTGGACAAAAATGAATATGTAAATGGCTATTAATCAATGCCTCATTTTGAGCATTTCTATATCAACTTAACAATACCTTATTTTATTATATGACTACCTGAATAACGCCGAATACATTACCTCTCCACCTGACGGATTGTAAATGCGTTGCCGATCCGGGCGTTATACAGGGTGATCACGTAAAATAAACGGTTAAACTAATACCCTTCGTTTTGTTTATACCACCCGGGTTTCACATTGATCTGATTCATTGGAACAGGATACAGGTAGCGACCGTCTTTAATGTTTTCAACACTTGCACCGTTCGGATTCGCGTATTGATAAAATTCATAGGTAATGGCCTGTTTCCATTCGTTCCAGCGCACAAGGTCGAACCAGCGCACGCCTTCGCCGAAGAGTTCGATGCGGCGTTCATCCTTAACCGCCTGCAATGCGGCGCCGGCATCCGTTATCGTTAAGGCGTCGCAGCCGGCGCGCGTACGTATTTTATTTACGATTTCCATTGCGCCGGACGTATTTCCTTCGTCCGCCAGTATTTCGGCATACATCAGCATCACGTCTTCCAGGCGTATGATCGGATGATTGACGGGCCAGTCGCGGTAATCTTTCATAGCCGTTTCGATATCTGCCGTATAGCCGAGCGCCGCACGTTTAGGTTTCGTATTCAGATATTTGGTAAACATCGCATTTCTGGCTACCATGATCGTCGAACCCGGTTCAAGCGCTTCGAGTTGCGGCACGCGCGCCGTCCAGTTCGGTTCGGCATCATAGCCCAGTAAAATGGAGTGTCCAAGCCCGCGAGCGTCCGTCTTATTTCCGGAGTAGACTTTCTCAAACTCATAGACAATTGACTTTTCCACAAATACGCCTAATTCGTTATACACCTGGAAGCCGGTGTACGAAGGCGGAAGTTTTGCACCGGTTTCAAAGATGGCCGAATTACCCGTTCCGCCCGAACGATACTGGATGGCGAAGATCGAATATTTATTATTGTTTTCCGACATCCATTGCTTTTGCCATTCGAGGCTGTCGGGCGCCCAGTATTTGTTTGAATTGGCCGACGAGAAGTCGAGTACCGCTTTCAGTTCGCTTTTGGCGTTTGCCTTTGCCGAAGCGTCGTTCAGGGGGAAGCCCGCCATGGTCATATATACCCGTCCGAGCATGGCCGATGCAGCGATTTTGTCGGCGCGTCCGGAGCCTGAGATGCCGGCATTTGAAGCATTTTTCATCTCTTCCGCTAACGGCAACATCGCTTGCGCATTTTTCAAATCGGGTAATACCATACGGCTGTATACGTCGGCAGCGGTTGATTGCGGCACGTTCATCACGTCGTTCGGCGCCATAGGAGCGTCTATGACGGGAATATTCCCGTACAGGCGCGCCAACTCAAAGTAAGCCCAGCCGCGCAGGAAATACGCTTCGCCGAGCAGTTGCTTTTTAAAGTCTTCGCGGGTACCGAAATCACATTCCTGCACTTTCACTAAAGCTACATTGGCGTTGTAGATCAGTTTATACCAAAGGTTCCATACGTTGTTAATATAACTCAGATCCGAGCCTGCGCGGAAAGCGCTTAATTCGGAATATTCACGGAAGCCGTCCGGTTGCGGATCTCCCCAGATATTATCCGAACGAAATTCGGACAAATACATAAATTCATCGCGTGCAATATCTCTCAAATCGGCGTAAACGCCTACGATTCCCTGTTCCGATTGCGCCGGCGTCTGATAAAATCCGTCGGACGTGAGGCGATCCACCGGAGGATTCGTCAGAAAATCTTCGCATGAAGTAACGGTTAAGCCCGTAATGGCTATTATCCACAGGCTATATTTTAAAAATAATTTTTTCATGACTATTTAGAAATTAATGTTAAGACCAAAAGTAACAATTCTCGAAATCGGATAACCACCGTAGTCAAGTCCGAGCGCGCTTGTACCGCCGGGGACGGAACTGCTCGCCGTATTGGCCGCTTCGGGGGAATAGCCGTTGTAATAGTTGTCCCATTTCCAAAGATTTTCGATGGAGCAATACAAACGTGCATAAGAAATAATCCTGGGATTGACCGGCAGTTTGTACCCGATCGTCAGGTTTTTGATTCTCAGGTAATCAGACGACCATAGCCAGCGCGAGTCCACGTTTCCGCCCGTTGTCGTACTGAAAATAGACGGCGTATGACCGTCGCCCTGCTCGTCTTCCGACCACCACGCATTCATCCAGATATCCATCATATTGCTGTTCGGGTTCATACTCGGACGATCTATTGCGCGTCCCAGTACTCCGAATACTTTACCGCCGGTCTGGGCGGTCAGAAGTATCGACAGGTCGAAATTCCTGTAACTGAATTTATTCGTCATACCGTATGTCATCGTAGGGATCGGACTTCCCAGCAACACGCGGTCATGTTCTTTATCGTATGCGCCGTCATGGTTTACGTCCATATAGCGAAGGTCGCCGGGGAGAATATTTTTTCCTTCAAACGTAATATTACCGGCGCCTGTTTCGGCCGCATAATCGTCTATTTCCTTCTGTGTTTTCCAGACGCCGATAGCTTCATACATATAAAATGAATTAGCCGGCTCGCCGACCGTCAGGATATTTGAGAGGTTGCTACCGTCGAATCCCGAATAAATAGGGGTATCGTCTACGCCGAGCGAAACGACTTTATTTTTATTATGCGACAGATTAAAGGCCGTTTCCCATTTCAATTCGCCCGTCAGGTTTTTCGTATTCAATTCAATCTCGAAGCCTTCGTTATGAATTTCGCCGAGATTATCCCAGACGGTCGTGAATCCCGAAGCGCCCATTGCGGGTACCTGGTAAAGCAGGTCGGTTGTATTCTTTGTGTACCAGTCCAGCGAGATTTGTATTCTGTTCTGCACGAATCCCCAGTCTACAGCCAGGTCGGTACTGTGCGTTTTTTCCCATCCGAGATTAGAATTGCCGAGACTATTTGCGTTGTAACCAGCCAGTCCGGCGTAGGTTACGGCTGCCAGCGTCGGATATGCTGCCGTATTACTGATGGAATTATTACCTGTTGCGCCGTAGCTCGCGCGAAGTTTGAAGGTATTTATCCAGGATAAGGGCAGATTCTTAAAGAATTTTTCATTTGCAATATTCCACCCGGCCGAGAAAGAAGGGAATACCCCCCATTTATTATTAGCTCCGAAGACGGAGCCGCCATCATAACGTACACTTGCCGAGAGCAGGTACTTTCCGTCATAATTATATTGAGCGCGTCCGAAGAACGAAACCAGGCGATCCGGCGTGCGTTGGGTCACTTGATCTGTACCGACTGCCACTTTCGAACCGTCGAACGAGCCGGTAACGGCGTCGTTGGGGAAAGGTTTGTTGAACGTCTGGTTAGTTTCATAACCGGTGTTACGTTCTTCTCTTGACGTTCCCGCCATTAACCCGACGGTATGCCGTCCGAACGTTTTGTCATAATTCAACAGCCCCTGCAAGAGCGTGTTCCATGTACGCGCCGTATTGTGCGCGCCTGAAGAGTTTGTGCCTTCGCCCTGCGCCCATGAAGACTGTGTGCTTGAAAACGTGTAGGTCTGCCCGTCAAGATCATAGAAATCCGTCGCCCCGGACAGTTCTAAATTCAGTCCGTCCAGCGGAGTAAGGCGCAGGAAAGCGTTTCCGGTCATACGGAAGATGTCGTCATGACGGATATTTTCCATAAATGCGACAGGGCTGGCCGTCGTTCCGCTCCATAGATATTGCGTATAAGGCTCCACATTCGTACGGTAGCCTACTTCCGCTTCCGAAACCGGCGCAGACGATAATACATGATGCGCCCGTGTATCCTTGCCGTTGGCGCGTCCGGAACCGTCTCTTGTAATATAAGTCGGTGCAAGTAACAGACCAACCGTCAGGTACCGGTTCAGTTTTGATTCTATATTAGCCCTTGCCGTATAACGGTCATAATTCGTACCGGTTGCAATCCCTTTCTGGTCGAAAATACCTCCTGAAAACATATACGTCGTATTATCATTTCCTCCTGATACATTGACGGTTATCTCCTGTACGGGCGCTTCGCGGTAAAACTCGTCCTGCCAGTCGAGCAGGCTTAACGGGGTAGCCGGATCGACTCCGTCGACAGAAATGTTATGTCCGGCGGAATATTCGGGACTGACATATTTAAACCAGCGGGGATCCGGTACATAAGTATAATGGGAGGTTCCCCAGGTAGTAGCCGATAAGCCGAGATTTGCCAGACGGGTATTGGTATTGTCACCGATGGTTGCATTCGTAACGCCTCTGTTTTTAGCCGCAGTCAGGTAACGCTGGTCTATAGCTTTAATATTAAACTCTATCCACTCCTGCGCCGACATGATGTCCATTTTCTTTTCAAGCGACTGAATGCCGTAAGAGGTATTTACACTGATTCTGGCTTTTCCCTGTTTTCCTTTTTTCGTTTGCACGATGACGACGCCGTTTGAGCCGCGAGAGCCATAAATAGCTGAGGAGGCCGCGTCTTTCAGAACTTCGATCGACTCAATGTCTGCCGGATTGAGCCACGTGAGATTACTCATCGGCGCTCCGTCAACCACATACAATGGGTCGGAACTGGCATTGACGGAAGCTGCGCCACGAACGCGAATCTGCATGTCGGAGCCTGGCTCGCCCGTCGTTGTCCTGACGACAACGCCGGCCAACTGTCCCTGCAAAGCAGTTTCCGCACGCGCCAGCGGACGGTTTTCGATACCGGAGGCATTCATCTTCGAAATGGCGCTCGTCAATGTACTTTTCTTTACCGCACCATAGCCGATGACTACTACTTCTTCCAATGTCTGCGTATCTTCTTCCAGTTGGATCTGCAGTTGTGTCTTGCCTGCTACCGATATCTCCTGTGTGAGGTATCCGACATAACTAACTCTGATTTTTGCGTTATCAGCTACATTAGATAATGTGAAATAGCCATCCATGTCGGTAATAATACCGTTTGTTGTCCCTGTAACTACAACATTTGCTCCTGTTATCGGATCACCCATTTCGTCAAGGACAACGCCTGTTATTGTTTTACTTTGGGCAAAAGAAACAGTGGTTACAAATAAAAACGACGCAATAAACATCAGCCTCAAATATAATATGCGGACTGATCTGATCTTCTTTTTTTGATAGTGTTTCATAAAATATTAAATTAAATTTGTCTTTAAAAAATATTGGTTATATTTCCCAAATACAAAAGAACATAAATTAAGTTTGTAATAGAATGGAAAATTGTACAAAAACATGGAAAATTGTACAGACACATGGTTATTTATGCTTTTTTATAATCAGTTAGGATTATTTTTTGTTCTTGTGTACGATTTTACGGGTTTTTCGTACAATTTTCCATGGTGCAGATGTTGTTTAATTTATAATTTTGGCTTTTTATTATTCACAATTTAAAATAATTACGTTATGAAAAAGGTTTTTCGGTTTTTTTTAGTTTTGATTTGTTCTTTTGAATTAGTTTCGGTGTCGGTAAATGCGCAACAACTTCCCGATAGGGGGGAGGTATTGAAAACGCTTATTCTCACTAATGATTATTTTATGAAGAAATATGCGGATTACACCTTACCATCCTATCGCGAGAGATTGCGGCCGAGTAATATATGGACGCGCGCGGTCTATTATGAGGGTTTAATGGCTTTACATTCTATCTATCCGCGTTCCGATTACTATGACTATGCCTACAATTGGGGCGAGTTCCACAAATGGGGCTTCCGCGACGGGAATACCACGCGCAATGCGGACAATCAGTGTTGCGCACAGGTATACATTGACTTATATCGCCTTTGTCCGAAGCCGGAGATGCTGAAAAATATCCGCGCGAATACGGACATGGTCGTCAACACGCCACAGAACGGCGACTGGACATGGATTGACGCGATCCAGATGGCGATGCCTATCTACGCAAAGATAGGAAACCTGACCGGCGAGCAGAAATACTTTGACAAAATGTGGGATATGTATCATCACACCCGGAATATTGAGGGAGGCAAGGGATTATTTGATCCCGGGGACGGACTATGGTGGCGTGACAAAGATTTTGTTCCTCCTTACCGCGAGCCTAACGGAGAAGATTGTTACTGGTCGCGTGGCAACGGCTGGGTATATGCGGCGTATGTGCGGATATTGGATGAAATACCGGAGGATGAAAAGCACCGTGCCGACTATGTAGCGGATTTCCTGGCGATGAGCAAAGCATTAATCAAATGCCAGCGTAAAGACGGCTTCTGGAATGTAAGCCTTCACGATCCGGACAATTACGGCGGGAAAGAAACTTCCGGAACCTCGTTGTTCGTCTACGGCATGGCGTGGGGCATCAACAGAGGATTACTTGACGCCAAAATATACCTGCCCGTCATTATGAAGGCATGGGAGGCTATGTGCAGAGATGCGGTTCATCCGAATGGTTTTCTGGGCTTTGTGCAGGGAACGGGGAAAGAGCCGAAAAGCTCACAGCCGGTCACGTATGATAAAGAGCCTGATTTCGAAGACTACGGACTGGGATGTTTTCTCCTTGCCGGCACGGAAATCTACAAACTAAAGTAGAAAGACGCAGGATTACTATAATATATGTACGCATGAGAAAAAACAGAATCTACCGCCTTTTAGCCTACTTATTTATAGGATTGGCGGCTGCGTCTTTCACGCATCTTTCCGCTCAGGAGGGGGAGAATCGTCTTGATCTGTCCGGCGAGTGGCAGTTTCAGACAGACCGCAACGACGAGGGCGAACAGCAGGAATGGTTCCGGCGCAAACTGGGAGATATAATCGAATTACCCGGCTCCATGCCCGAAAAACTGAAGGGCGATGATGTAACCATACGCACGCAATGGACGGGCAGCCTTTACGACAGCTCTTTCTTCTTCAATCCGGCAATGGAAAAATACCGTATAGACGGGAAAGTGAAACTGCCTTTCTTCCTGACCCCCGACAAACATTACACAGGCGTGGCATGGTACCGGAAAGAAGTGACGATACCTGCCTCATGGCATGGGCAGCGGATCGTATTATGGCTTGAAAGGCCGCATATCGAAACGACCGTCTGGGTGAACGACCGGAAAGTCGGCAGCCAAAACAGTCTTTGCGTCCCCCATGTATACGACATCACGCCTTACGTGCAGAATACCGGGGAGCCGGCACCATGTCGCATCACCGTGCGTGTGGATAACCGCATCCGGGAGATCAATGTAGGCCCGGATTCGCATAGCATCACCGACCAGACGCAGGGAAACTGGAACGGCATCGTCGGAAAGATAGAACTATGCACAACTTCCGCCACATACATTGATGATGTGCAGGTCTACCCCGATCTGCCGGGCAGATCTGCAAAAGTTCGCATACATATAAAGAGTAATCAGTACCAGAACGCAGAGGGCAGCATTACGCTTTCCGCAGAAAGCTTCAATTCCGCTAAGAACCACGTCGTAGCGCCTGTGACGCACCCATTCCGGTTGCAGCAGGGGAGTTGCGACACCGAGATGAGCCTCGATATGGGCGAGCAGATGCTGACCTGGGACGAATTTACCCCTGCGCTGTACCGTCTGAAGGTATCATTCGGACTGGAACAGGATCGGGGAGAACGGGTCGTACAGTTTGGAATGCGCGAATTTAAGATACAGGGCAAGTGGTTTTATGTAAACGGCAACAAAACCATGTTGCGCGGGACGGTCGAGAATTGTGATTTTCCGCACACCGGGTACGCCCCAATGGATGTGAAAGCGTGGGAAAGGGTATTCCGCACGTGCCGCAGTTACGGACTAAACCACATGCGTTTCCACTCATACTGCCCACCGGAAGCGGCATTCGTCGCCGCCGACAAGGTCGGATTCTACCTGCAGCCGGAGGGACCGAGCTGGCCGAACCACGGTCCCAAACTTGGCATGGGACAACCCATTGACGATTACCTGATGGAAGAAACGCAGCGCCTGACGAAAGCTTACGGCAATTATGCCTCCTATTGTATGCTGGCCTGCGGAAACGAACCTGCCGGGCGTTGGGTGGAGTGGGTGAGTGATTTTGTGGAATACTGGGAGAAGGCCGATCCGCGGCGCGTATATACGGGAGCGTCGGTCGGCAATAGTTGGCAGTGGCAGCCCCGCAGTCAGTATCATGTGAAAGCCGGCGCACGTGGTCTCGACTGGTCCGCGAGAGCGCCCGAATCCGAGACAGATTACAGGGGCCGCATCGACTCCGTCAAGCAACCGTACGTCTCGCACGAAACAGGGCAGTGGTGCGTCTTCCCCAATTTCGACGAGATACGCAAATACACGGGAGTAAATAAGGCCGCGAACTTTGAGATTTTCCGTGACATCTTGAACGATAACAAAATGGGACATCTCGCACACGACTTCATGATGGCATCCGGCAAGTTGCAGGCGCTTTGCTATAAGCATGAGATCGAAAAGACGTTGCGTACGCCGGATTATGCCGGTTTTCAGCTACTGGCCCTGAACGATTATTCGGGACAGGGCACGGCGTTGGTCGGCCTTACGGATGTGTTTTTCGAACCGAAGGAATACATCCGTGCGGAAGACATGCGGCGTTTCTGCAGCCCGACCGTACCGTTGGCGCGCATCCCTAAGTTCACGTACACGGATGAGGAAACGTTCCGCGCCGCCATAGAAGCATATCACTTCCGTAGGGAGCCGTTGAAAAACGCGCGCGTCACCTATCTCATCCGCGATGCTTACGGAGCAGTTATCACAAAGGGCGTGATCAAAGAGGCTTCGGCCGCGACCATAAACGGAAGTACAGACATCCCCGTCGGCAATTGCACGGAGCTGGGGAAGGTTACTTTCGACCTGAAAGGCATCGCGACCCCCGCCCGCTATACGCTCGAAGTACGTATCGACAGCGAATCCCTGCGCGACGAAGAGTATGCCGAAGCCGTCAACAACTGGGACTTCTGGGTCTATCCTTCACAGCTAAAAATCGAAACCGGCGACGTTTTCGTGACGGATACTTTCGACAATAAGGCATTACAAATACTTCAAGACGGTGGAAACGTACTGATCACGGCTGCTGGAAAAATCCGCTTCGGCAAAGACATCGTGCAGCACTTCACGCCCGTATTCTGGAACACCTCCTGGTTTAAGATGCGTCCGCCCCACACGACCGGAATCCTCGTGAACGATCATCATCCGGTGTTCGACGGCTTTCCGACGGAATATCACAGCAATCTGCAATGGTGGGAACTGCTGAACCGGCAACAAGTGATGCAGTTCACCGGATTCCCGGATGATTTTCTGCCGCTCGTGCAGAGTATCGACACCTGGTTTATCAGTCGCAAGGCCGGTATGATGTTTGAGGCCAATGTCCTCAACGGCAAACTGATCATGACCGGTATGGATCTCACAACGAATCCCGACAAACGCATCGTAGCGCGTCAGCTTTATAAATCCGTGTTGGATTATATGCAATCGGACCGCTTCCGTCCCGCCTCGACGCTGGATCCCGGCCTTATCGCTTCGTTGTTTACGGAGGATGCTCCCAAAGTAGACCTGTTCACAAAAAGTTCGCCGGACGAACTGCGACCCGTAATAGCCGCCGTGAAGCCAAGGGACGCCTATTACTTTGCTTTTAACGGCGGCGACCATGTATTGGCCCGCTATGAGTGCCTGAACGTCGCCCGATCCCAGGACTATTCGGATGAAACGGGCTATGGATATGATTTTCGGAGTGCGCCGGAAGAGGACGGCAACAAGCCGTTCTTCTTCTCTGTTGCCGTTCCGGACGGTAACTACAAAGTGACCGTCCGATTAGGATCTCCGTCGAAAGCCGGCCTGACAACTGTTCGCGGCGAATCCCGTCGCCTGTTTCTGGAGAACATACCGACCGCAAAAGGCGAATTTGAAGAGCATACATTTATTATCAATAAGCGAAACACAATCATCTATCCCGACGGCGAACGCGTGCGGATCAAACCGCGCGAAGAGAATAAGCTGAACTGGGACGATAAGCTGACGTTTGAATTTAACGGCGAGGCGCCTGTTGTTTCGGAGATTCTGATTGAGAAGACGAACAGTGCCGTCACCGTCTTTCTGTGCGGCAACTCTACGGTTACGGATCAGGATCACGAGCCTTGGGCGAGTTGGGGACAGATGATCCCCCGCTTTTTCGACGCTCCGGTCAGCTTCGCCAACTATGCCGAATCCGGCGAATCGGCCGAGACCTTCATTGCCGCCGGACGATTGAAAAAAGCGCTTACGCAGATGAGAGCCGGCGATTATATTTTTATCGAGTTCGGACATAACGACCAAAAACAGAAAGGGCAGGGTAGGGGAGCCTATACGTCTTTCACCGAAAACCTCAGGATTTTCGTGCGCGAATCGCGTGCACGCGGCGCGTATCCCGTTTTTATCACTCCAACGCAGCGTCGCAGTTTCGACGAACAGGGACGGATCCGCGACACGCATGAAGATTACCCTGCTGCAATGCGCCAACTGGCAGAGGACGAAAACATTCCCCTCGTAGATCTTCATGCGATGACACGCACATTATATGAAACGCTCGGCGTAGAAGGTTCCAGGAAGGCTTTTGTCCATTATCCCGCAAATACTTGGCCGGGACAGGCTGAAGCATTGGAAGATAATACGCATTTCAATCCTTACGGCGCTTACCAGATCGCAAAATGTGTGATCACAGGACTGCGCAACCTCCGGCAACAAGGTTATCC